>JBGPAN010000125.1:0-9500 GCA_041480785.1 Bacteroidota bacterium
ATCGATCATACTGAACCTCGGCTTGCGGTATGACTATTTTGATCCCGCCGCGCAGTACAATCCGCTCATTAGCCAGGAACTGAGCCTGCAGGACACGATATTTCTCTACAAGAACCTTCAGGACGCAAAGCCGAAGAACATGTTCAGTCCGCGCATCAGCGTTTCGTTCCCGATCACTGATCGTGGCACAATCCGCTTTTCCTATGGACATTTCACACAGATGGGTTCGCTTTCGAGCCTCTACTCAAACTACAATTTCAGGGCACCCCTCGGGACGACCCCAACATTTGGAAATGCGAATGTGAACCCGCAACGAAGCATTCAGTACGAGCTGGGCCTTCAGCAGGGATTTACAGACAACCTGAAACTCGAACTGACTGCCTATTACAAGGATGTGCGCGACTACATTTTCTTCGAGACTGTTATTACCGCCCGCGGCGACAAGCAGTATTCACTTCTGACGAACCTAAGCTACGCCAACACGCGCGGATTCAGCGTGTCTCTCTTGAAGACTCGTGGATACAACGACCTGTTCTCTGCGAGTGTCGACTACACGTTCCAAATTGCAGAGGTGAACCGGACCGAGCCGTCTGACGATCTGTTTTTCAATGAAGAGAAGGGGAAACTGACTGAGACTTATCTTGTCCCTCTGGGGTTCGACCGCAGCCACACGCTCACGACGACCGTTTCTCTAGGAGAGTATTCGAACTGGATGGTCAGCCTCATTGGTTATCTACGCACAGGGACGCCGTATACTCCCTCGTTCCCAGCGAGTGTGGTTCCCATTTCCTTCATTCAGAGCAGCGATCGACAGCCCATGCAGTCAAATGTCGATTTGAAAATAGAGAAGTATTTCAGACTTGGGACTGTCGATTTTTCGCTTTTTGTGCTGGTCGACAATCTCTTCGACACGGAGAACGAGCTTTCCGTCTACGCCAACTCTGGGCGTGCACTCTATAATATCGAGCAGACCACGAATCCGACACAGTTCTCAGATCTCAAGACCAGAATCAGTCGGGGCGATGTAGGGCTCATTCCGGCAAGCGCCATCGATAACTATTATGCCAATCCCGGCAATCTCAGTCACCCCAGACTCGTTCGATTTGGGATTTCGGTGAATTACTAATTTCTGAGGAAAACGCATGATGAAGTTTCTAAGAATTTGGATCCCGGTCCTTGCCTCGTTTGTCTTGGGCGCGCATCTGGTCGCCCAGGATATCGACTGGAAGAATTTCGATCCGAAGAAGGCGAGCCCGGCACAGATGGAGCAAGTCAACCGGATCATCGAACAGAATTTGGGCCTGCAACTCGGAAAGCTCCAGAAGGGGGCGGGTGATCCTGCGGAGATCCGAAGCCTCATTATGAAGGGGAACAAGATCACAACGGTCGTGTACAACTATGGAAACATCACACGGCCAAGCACACTGTCCAATGTGGCCGATCTTGTCTGGAACAATCTTGGCTATGGTTTTGAGTTTACGCCGCTCGTTGCTGGCGAGGTAATCGAGAAGGGAACGACATACCGCATTCTGGATGACGGCATGTGGCTCCCCACACAAGGGGGATACAGTCCGGATGGCACGATGAAGTGGGGCTGGCTCCCTAAAAAGGGTTACGCCGCCCCCGGACAAGCCGACATTGCGGCATGGAGTGCGCGCTCAGATGTTCAAGGGGACCTGACCCGCAAACCCCATAGCTGGCCGGAGTCGTGGTACAATCCTACACTCGGGCGGTATGTTTGGCCTTCGTTTCTCGGCAATGACGCCACGACGCCGGATGAGGAAGTGTACTTCGTTGTGGACGACTATTCAAACGCGAAGTATCCGTACTATCCTTTTCCAAATGATTCCACCAAACGCGGTCTCGGTCTTGAGATGGAGGTGCGTTTCTTTCAGTTCAACAACGCGTTGGCGGAAGATATCATTTTCCTCGTCTACCGTGTGACGAACAAAAGTCCCAAGACGATCAACCGCGTCTGGTTCGGTATGTACGGCGATCCCCATATCGGTGGAGCAACCGACTACAGCGATGACCTTGCGTTCTTCATTCCGCCACGCGGAGCGCTTGCCGATCCGTATCCGCAACGGTCCCGGAGCATGGTGTATGCGTGGGATTCAGACGGAAAGGGGGCTAGCGGACTCAAGACAGGATACTTCGGATTCAAATTCCTGGAGAGCCCGACAAACTCAACCGATGGCATCGACAATGACGATGACGGCATCATTGATGAGAGTCCCTTCAACGATGCGGGATTCTACATCGATGGCGTCAACACTCCGGTGACGTACGGTATCGCAGATGTCGCAAAATACACCAAACTCTACGGCGCTCCGAAGCCGCGGTGGTCAGGCGACGAAGATGGTGACTGGGATCCAGCAAAGGACGATGTCGGCCTCGACGGTATTCCAGGAACGGGAGATTTCGGAGAGGGGAACGGAAAGCCGGATATTGGGTACGATGCGAACGGCAACCTTGTCTCCGAGCCAAACTTCGGCGTCCGGGATGTTCACGAGTCAGATCAGATCGGGCTCACCAGCTTCTTCGCGCTTCCCTACACCAATACGGTGCCAAATGTGCCGAAGAACGACCAATACTTCTTCGATCTCCTTTCGACGGACAGTATCCGAATCGATCAGGCCCTCTTCAACACAGCGTCGGACAATATCTTTGTTTACGGATCGGGACCATTCAAGCTTGGGCCCGGCGAAACTCAACGTTTCTCCGTCGCTCTGCTGATGGGGAATGATCTCAACGGCCTGATCCTGAATTCCGAAACCGCTCAGCGCGTGCTTGAAGCCAACTACCGGTTTGCGCAGCCGCCCCCCAAGCCGAACGTGACGGCTGTACCGGGCAATGGAAGGGTGACGTTATACTGGGATACTGCTTCGGAGGGAGCCCTGGATCCTCTCACAGGCGTCAACGATTTCGAGGGGTACAAGATCTACCGGAGCGAGGACCCAACGTTCAGCGATGTCTTTACTATAACGGACGCAAACGGTTCACCATTTCTTGGCAAGCCGTATGCTCAGAACGGCATTGCTGCTCAGTTTGACCTGGTCAATGAATGGTCAGGCCTTCATCCGGTCGAATATGCCGGCCGCGGAGTGAAGTACAACGTGGGTACCAACACCGGCCTCGTTCACCAATACGTCGACTCCAATGTTGTGAACGGCAAGACGTACTACTATGCGGTCGCATCCTATGACCATGGGTTCGATTCGCTCGGCGTACAACTTCCACCAACAGAGTCACAAATCTCGATCGTCAAAGATCCTATTACAGCCAAGCTCTCATATGACGCCAACACGGTCGGGGTGACACCGGGACCGCTTCCGAGTGGCGTGTCCGCTGCTGCTCTCCAGGGCGATGCAGTAAATCGCGTGAAGGGGATTGCTACAGGAACAGTGGCCGTGAAGATCCTCAACGACCTGGTGGTTCCTGCGAATGCGACGTATAACATCAACTTTGTCAGCAAGGGGTCGGCTGTTGTTTACAACGTTCAGGATGCGTCATTTGAGAAGGAATCATTCGTTTCTCGCGATACAATTTATGCTCCTCTCTCGAAGAAGAACATCGTTGCATCCTCGGTCACCGTTCGCACAAGCTCTGGCGGCGTGGTTGACCCCAAGAACTACGTCATCGACGGTACGGGAGGCAGAATTAGGGGCAAAGTCGGTGGATCACTTGCGGCAGGACAGACCTTCCAAATTGAGTATCAGTACTACGCGGTGTTCGAGAGCGACAAACTTGGTAATGAAGACAACAACCCCGTCTTTGACGGGATGCGCATCTTCATGAAAGACGAACCGCTCGGCATTGATTCTGCGCGCAGCGGATGGATTGTCAAGAACAACACCAACCTGATAGCGCAGATCGGCAAGAACACAGCACTCGGCACAAATCCGTTCACTCCGATCCCGGTCGATTTCGAGGTCAGGTGGAATTCCACCGATACAACCGCCCGGGGAAAATGGGCATCCCCGGGGGATACGCTGCTCGACAATCTCGGGCGGCGCTCGGTCGTGTGCCCGTTCAGGATCGTCAATGTTACTAATAGTCAGACATTTCGCGGATTCGTCCAATCCTCATCCGCTGACAGTATGTGGAGGCCAGGGCGCGAGGTTGTTCTCCTGACTCCTCAAAACCCGATCAAGACGTACATCGGAATTACATTCACCAACCCGTCAACCGGGACGCCCGTGCTGCCGACGGCGGGAAACGTCTACGTGGCAAAGACAACCAAACCGTTTTCTGCAGGTGATTCCTATTCGTTTGCGACGAAGAGTGCCGCCTACAGCACAACGACCGCGTCCTCGCTTCTCGACCGGATCTATGTTGTGCCAAACCCGTATGTGGCGTACAGCAATCTTGAAGTCCCCGGCACGTCGGCGACCCGGCGAGGTGAATACCAGCTTCAGTTCCGCAATCTTCCCCCGCGGTGCACGATCCGGATTTACACGATGGTTGGTGAGCTTGTCGATACGATCGTCAAAGACGACTTCAATAGTTATGTAGGCTGGGACCTTCTGACAAACGAGGGGCATCGCCTCGCGTACGGTGTGTATATCTATCATGTCGATGTGCCCGACGTTGGGCAAAAGATCGGACGGTTTGCGGTTATTAAGTGATTCAAGTTGACCGCTTTTCGGAAGGGGTTAAAACCCCTGGAAATATTGTTTGAGATTTACGGCCGCGCCCTAAAGGACGTGGCCAGAGCCCTGACCTTTTTACCCGCCGTAGTTCGAAGGACGAAGGCGAGCAGGTCAGGGAATGGAAAAGAACCACTAAACCCCCAAAGGGCTTTAGCCATTTTCCAACATGCGGTCAACTTAGGTAAATGAAATGACGCCATCTGTCGCATCAGACGGCGTGCTGGAGAGGATTCTCGATTGCTGTTTGGGTCCAGCACAAACTGCTTGTGAAACGGAGTCGGATTCTGAAACGCTTATGACACAGCATTCTGTGGGTTTTCCGGAGGAATGAAATGAATCTTCAAATGAAACGACATGGGATTGTGCAGGTTGCTTTTCTCTTTGCTCTGCTGACTATTGCGTGTTCCGCTTTGGACGCGCAGCTTTTCAACAGCACTTCCAAAGTGGGGACGACTGCAGGACAGTTCCTGAAGATCGGCGCAGGTGCCCGGGCTCTTAGCATGGGCGGAGCTCAGGTAGCCATGCCAGGAGATGTGTCCTCGGTCTACTGGAATCAGGCTGCTCTCTCCCGACTGGAAGTGAACGGCGAGTTGACATTGAACCATGCCAACTGGCTCGCCGATATCCAATATGATTTTCTCGCCGGCATTCTGCCCATCGGCGAAATAGGAACCTTTGGATTCACCGTCACCTCTCTCCGGGTTCCCGAAGACCTTGTTCGAACAGTGGAATCCCCCGAGGGGGATGGCAGGCGCTGGGACGCATCGTCACTTGCCTTGGGCATCGCCTTCGCGCGAAACCTCACGGATCGCTTTTCGATAGGGTTTCACGCCAAGTACATCCACGAATCAGTTTGGACCGAGCAGGCGAACGGAGTTGCGTTCGACGTTGGAACGCTCTATCTCTCGGAAATCCCCGGCCTGACAATCGGCGCGTCAATATCCAATTTCGGCTCAAAGATGAAGCTGGATGGACGCTCACTCTACTTCAACCAAGATCCGGACGGCAGTGTGGGAAGCGGGCCAAATAACGTCCCCGCGGAGTATCGGACGGACGAGTTTGACCTCCCGCTGACGTTTCGCATCGGAGTCGCGTACGATGCTGTGAAGACCGATCTCATTCGCTGCACTGTTGCCCTTGATGCTACACATCCGAATGACAACACGGAGTATCTCAACAGCGGTATGGAGCTCGCCTGGCGGGAAGTTGTGTTTGCGCGTGTAGGATACAAGTCTCTCCTTCTTCGGGACTCCGAGGAGGGCCTTACCTGGGGATTTGGCATACACTACGGAATTACCAACGTCGTGCAGTTTAAGCTCGACTATGGATTCGCCAACTATGGCAGGCTAAAGAACGTGCAGTTCTTCTCACTGGGGTTGAAACTGTAGATATTCAAGAAAAATTCTAAATCCTAAATACGAAATCTCAAGGAAATTCTAAATCCTAAATCCGAAATCTCAAAGAAACGCTAAATCCCAAATTCGAAGTCTCAGAGAAATCCTGAATCCCAAACGCGAACGTCAGAAACAAGGGTGATCGCCTTTGGGATTTGCTTTTTAGAATTTCGCGTTTGTTTCGGATTTCGATTTTAGAGTTTCGGATTTCTACATAGTGTTCTCGTTGCCTTTTGTCTCTTCAGGACACCCCCCGCGCAAAAAGAAACCTTCCGAAGGCCGCTACGAAGCTTGCTCGACCTCCGGAAGGTCTTATTACGTCCTCTGCTTAATCCTTATTTCAACAATATCATCTTTTCGCTCTTCTGGAAGTTGCCATAGATGAGCTTGTAGAAGTATGTTCCACTGGCCACTGCTTCCCTGCTATTATTTTTCCCATCCCAAATCACTTCCCCGCTGCCCGCAGGGAGGTCCTGGTTATCGATCAGCGTCCGGACTTCTTTCCCAAGGATGTCGAACACCTTCAGAGAGATGCGCTCTCGTACCGGGAGCCGGTAGCGAATCGTCGTTGAAGGATTGAAGGGATTCGGATAGTTTTGCTCCAACTTGAAGTCCTCAGGCATGATCACTGTGAGATCCTTACCCTCAACTCCCGATGCCACCTTCGCCTCGATGATTCTGAATCCCCATCGTTTCGTATTGACAATTTTAGACACTGCCTGCGTGAACGAAGAGGTCGAGGCACTCCAGGTCATGCGCCTGATCGTAACACTATCCAGGTATGCTTGGTACGGGAGAAGGATATCTTCGAACCCATCTTTGTCAAAGTCAGTCGCGTGTGCATAGATTTTCGAGGGGAATACCACGGTCGGATACTTTGTTGTATCGATCCTGCCGAGTGAGTCTTTGATCACCAAGGAATCACAGATCGAGGCGTCGCCTGCATACAGCAGGCTCGCCTTCCAGTTGGACTGGAGCTTCTTATTCCCCCCCTGGAATTCGAGAGTAACCACATCAAAAGGATTTGTCGAAGTAAAATAGAGATTCGGTTTCCCGTTTTGATCGATGTCCCCATATCCGTAGCCGAACAACGATCTTGTCCCGACTATGCTTGACAGGTCGAGCGTTGTCACATTGGTGGAGTCGATCTCGGCAAGGCTCTGTCCCGGATCATAGGAGATCATATGGACTTTTCCCGCTGAGGTGCTCCCAGCGCCTGGATATGTCGGAAGGTAGATTTCTTCACGTCCATCCTTGTCGATATCATATGCTATTCCTCCAAGAAGAGCCACGTCATCAGAACCTCCGGGCGGAGCTCCGCTGAGGTAGTAATTCCCCTTCCCATGAGTCGTATCAGCCATAAGATAGGTGTTAGCAGATGGCACTCGCACGATGGTGACGTCTTTATGATTCCACGCGTGGAGAAGTATCTCTTTGTTTCCTTGTCCGTCGAGGTTTGCCGCGACTATCGCGTACGGGGTGCCATTATTGAATCCGTAGCTCGTCATGTTAGTTCTGACCGCCTGGAATTCGACATTGAACCCTGAGAACCCAGGATCGTTTGTGCTCCAATCACCAACTGCACTGATGATATAATAGCGGTCAGCATCATTCGGGGTTGAATTGAAGGCTACCAACAGCTCGTTCTGACCGTCTCCGTCAATATCGAGTGTTTCCATCTGTTCAGCAAAAGAAAGACTGATTCCAGCGAGATCTGGCGTGGTGATGATCTGAGAAGGTTTGGTCCCGTAATTGTGGCTCCCCGGCACGCCATCGTGCTCAAAAATAAGAATGCCGACACCACTGAGCTGGAAGATTATTTCTTTCTTGCCATCATTGTCGAGATCTCCGAAAAGCACGTACCGGGGAGTCGAATTCCCTCCTGGCGTCAACGTTGGGGAAGTCCATACCAGACGTATCGAGTCGTTACCAACTGTCTGGAAAACACTAACGTGTCCGTTGTCATTGTAGTTCGTCACGGCAATTTCCGATTTGCCGTCCTTCTCCGGATTCGGGTCAAATGCACACATGCGGATGCTGTTCAAGCCATTCATCACAGAATCGGAATGGGTTGGTGACAACAGCGGGACGTTGTAGGCCGTCGAGAGGCGCACCGTTTGTGAGTGAGCAAAACCACACACAAATAGTGTAACAAATAAAACTCGAGCAATTCGATTCATGTTGCTCTCCTTTAGATAGTGAAAGAAAAGACGGAGACCGAGAATAGCGTTATGACGGGGTCAAAAATCTGTGCGCAAAGAGTGTGATCTAATCTAGTAAATACCATGAATTGTGTCAAGAAGAAATACTGCGGCCGGTAGACACACTCACAATGCTCATTGAGAGATCTCCTCGAAAAAGTGCTTGCTTTTTAGAGCCACATTTGGTAAGTATAAGTAATGCACCTTCCGATCTTCTGCATCTCCAGCTTATTTGGATCGTAGTTTCACCTCACCACACATCATTTAACCATATTCGGAGGAACCATGAAACTCTTGCGCACCGCATGTCTTATTCTATTATCGGTCATCTTCTTCTCGGTGGCGCAGCATGCGCTGGCCGACACCTTTCCCTCATGGGTCCGAGTGACACAGGAGAATTCCACGTCACTTTTTGACGGGAAATTCAATGACGGGACGGTAGCAGCAATTCGATTCATACTGAGCGACCACGCTGATTCTGTCCTCGTACGGATCAAATCCGGTCAAACCGTGATTCGCACGATCAAGGGGGTCAATTTCGCAATTGGTGACACATCTGTCATCTGGAACGGCAAAACGGATGCAGGTGCCACAGTTCGAGATGGCTCATATTCCATTCAAATCACGACGTACGACAAAGGGCATAGTGCCTACACCGAGCTTGCCTATCCTGACGCATCAGGTCTTTCGACCAGGGGAGTTTCGGTGGTCACGAATCCTGCCTTGAAGAACTTTGGTATGATCTACGGTGCCGACAACGGAGGTATCCAAGGAGCAACTGTTGGCATCACTCGCTTCACTGCCGATGTAAATCCGTGGGGGAATTCCAAAGGCGTGGCAAAGTTGAACAACACCGGTGCAACAGTAGGCCCAAGTGAATTGCGCCATTCGCCCCACGCGGACAAGGATGGGTATATCTACCTCGTCGGCCGCACGAACAAGCAGGTGTACCGTTTCCATACCGACACCGTGAATGTTGCCCTGGTCGACACCGGATACGGCACATGGTATCCGTATGGTCTTGCTATCAGGGAAGAAACGAACGGCAAGTCGATTGCTGTCGTCGTTAATAACACCTCATCAGCCAGCGCTCTGGGGACGGATTCGAAGATTCTTCGCTTCAGGCTCAATTCGCCGTCAGCGACATATTTTGGAGCAAAAGACACTTTGATCGCGGGCAGAAGCCAGGTAATCTTCTGGGACGCTGTCTTTGGCAGAGACTCTGTCCTGTATGCCACATTTACTTCCCCCAC
>JBGPAN010000126.1:0-9477 GCA_041480785.1 Bacteroidota bacterium
ATGTCGTTACTCAATTGTTCAAACAGAGCGAAATCAGAAGCATAGCGGCCAAGATCTCTATGGCTCGCGATGTACTTCTTGTAGT
Organism: Bacteroidota bacterium; assembly: GCA_041480785.1. GTDB lineage: Bacteria > Bacteroidota > Ignavibacteria > UBA10030 > UBA10030 > UBA9647. The sequence goes on from JBGPAN010000126.1 coordinate 86, forward strand.
CCTCCGTAACGCTCTTGTCAAGGTCGACGAAATCTTTGTTCGTCTCGACGTCATAGTATTGCAGCTGTTCCAGGATTCTCTTGGCATTCTCGAATTCAGGAACAACCAACGTCGAATCTCCGGTCTCTTCGGCGGCCAAGGCAGCAACATAGTGCTGGCGAGCCGCTTCGAGGCCCCGCGAGATTAAAACAGATTCCGTTTCTGACGTGTCAGCGGCCCCGTTCGAAGCAACAATCTGGGTATCTGCGGAAGCGACTGGTTCGTTGGATGCAACGGTCTGTAGCCAGGATGAATTGGGAGGTATTGAATCCGGTGACGCGGCAGATTCCTTCGCGATTTTCTCGATACGGGTGAAAGTCGCATCTCCTCTGGTAGAACGCTCAGAGGTGCAACTGGCAACCAGAAAACACAAAACACCTAAGAAAAATCGCTTCATCAGCCCCCAAATGAAGAAGTTGAGTTCTTCGAACTTTATAAGATAGCAATTTTCCCATGAACAATCAATGAACCCGGGAGTGAGCTCTGCGCCCCGGAGGTTTTCCGTCACAAAGGGATGTTTCCGTGTTTCTTTTTGGGATTGGAGTCAACCTTGTTCTCCAGGAATCGAACCGCGCTGATCAGTTTCGGTCTGGTCTCCCGCGGCAGGATCACTTCGTCGATGTATCCGCGCTCCGCCGCAACATACGGATTGGCGAATTTCTCTCTGTACTCATTGACTTTCTGTTCTGTTGCCTGCTCCTTGTCCGCAGCCTGTTCGATTTCCTTGCGAAAAATGATCTCGACAGCTCCTTTCGGACCCATCACCGCGATCTCAGCGCTCGGCCACGCAAGATTGACATCTCCCCTGATGTGTTTCGAATTCATGACATCATAGGCACCGCCGTATGCTTTACGTGTAATTACGGTTATTCGGGGAACGGTCGCTTCACAGAACGCATAAAGGAGTTTCGCGCCGTGCTTTATGATTCCCCTCCATTCCTGGTCGGTTCCTGGCAGAAAACCCGGAACATCCTCAAGCACAACAAGGGGAATATTGAATGCGTCACAGAATCGCACAAACCGTGCCCCTTTGAGTGATGCATCGATGTCAAGCACACCTGCTAGCACAGAGGGCTGGTTCGCCACGATACCTACTGAGTATCCTCCTAGCCTCGCAAACCCGACAAGAAGGTTGGGTGCATAGAGTTCCTGGACCTCGAAGAAGTCGCTGTCGTCGACAATGGCGTGAATAACATCCTTCATGTCGTATGGTTTGTTCGGATTCTCGGGAACGAGAGTGTCCAGACGCGGGTCCGTACGCTGCGGATCATCCTGGCAAACGACTCGTGGAGGATCATCGAGATTGTTGAGTGGCAAATAACTCATGAGTCTCCGGATCGACTGCAAGCACGCGATTTCATTATCAAACACAAAATGCGCCACACCGCTCTTCGTCGCGTGGGTCATCGCTCCACCGAGTTCTTCGGACGTTACATCCTCATGTGTCACAGTCTTCACCACGTTGGGACCGGTGACGAACATGTAGCTGCTCTTCTTGACCATAAAAACAAAATCTGTAATCGCCGGAGAGTAGACCGCGCCGCCGGCACACGGGCCAAGTACGCCTGAGATCTGTGGCACAACTCCTGACGCAAGAGTATTGCGAAGAAAGATATCGGCGTAGCCGCCGAGGCTTACCACCCCTTCTTGTATACGTGCACCGCCCGAGTCATTCAAGCCGATGACAGGGACTCCTAGCTTCAGGGCAAGATCCATGATCCTGCAGATCTTCTCTGCATGAGCCTCAGACAGCGATCCCCCAAATACTGTAAAGTCCTGGCTGAACACGACGACGGAACGTCCACCAACCGTACCTCTTCCGGTAATCACCCCGTCTCCCAAGAACTTCTGTTTTTCGAGACCGAAGTCGGATGATCGATGCTGCACAAACATCCCAACCTCTTCAAAACTCCCTTCATCGAGAAGAAGATCAAGTCGCTCTCGTGCCGACAGTTTACCCTTCTTGTGTTGCTCTTCGATCTTCTTGAAACCACCTCCTTGGAGGGCCTGATCACGCACGTGCTGAAGATGTTTGATCTTGTCGGTGCTCATGAGTTTCCTTCAATGTGAAAGAAGGTCCACAATCGATGTTGTCGAATCAAACGAATATAGAAATCCCCCGATGGGGAAGCAAGAAGGCGACTCACCATGAGAGTGACGCCTTCGCGGCCAGCTATACAAGGATATTCTCGGTGCAACGGAGCGATATGGAGCAGAAAAGCCCGGGAATTTCGCCCCCGGGCCTAAAGACAACCAGATTTGAGCCAGCGTCTATTCGTACCTGAGCGCGTCAATCACATTGGAATTCGCAGCCTTCCAGGCTGGATATAGACCGAAGAACACCCCGACGAACGAAGCGAACAGGAAACTGACCGAGATGGAATTCAATGATATCATCGGCGTCAGGTTGCCATAGGTCGTAATGAGATAGGACGCGACAAGCCCAAGGCCTATGCCGAGCAATCCGCCGGTCACACTCATGACGACCGATTCAATGAGGAATTGCCACATGATGTCCTGTTTCCGAGCGCCGATCGCCTTCCTGACACCAATTTCTTTGGTCCTCTCCGTCACCGAGACGATCATGATATTCATTATGCCAATCCCGCCGACGAGGAGCGAAACTGCAGCTATACCTGCAAGGAGGAACGTGAAGGTCTGCTGCGTTTCCTGGTAGGTTTGTATGATGTCTGCCTGATTCCGGATGGTGAAATCGTTGTCCTGGTCCTCTCTGATTTTGTGCACGCGACGCAGAACGCGCTCGATATCAAGAAACGCCTCGTCCATCCTTTGGTCGTCTATGACCTTTGCGGTGATTTGCGACAAATAGTCCACGCCGAAAAGACGTCGCTGCGCTGTTTCAAGCGGGACGATGATCTGATCATCCGGATTTTGGAAGCCGCTTTGACCTTTGGACTCGAGAACCCCGACAACTTCGAAGCTTTCTCCAGCGATCCGAATGGTCTGGCCCAGGGGATCTGAATTCTGGAAAAGGTTGTCGACGATCGTCTGACCAATCACGCACACCTTTGCGACACCGAGCTCTTCCGCATGTGTGAAATATCGGCCGAACTCAGCCCTGAAGCTTCTTACTTCCTCGTACTCCGGAACCGTCCCAACAATGCGGGTGCTCCAGTTGCGGTTGAGGAATTTCACCTGAGCTTGCCGGCTCAATTCGGGAACGATGGCTTCCGCTGCAGGCACTTTCGCTTTCAACGCTTCCGTATCCGGATTCTTGAGCCTCATGCTCGTGCCGAATTGGATCACCACAACTCCCCCACCCCGTTGTGCACCGGGAGAAACGAAGAGGAGGTTTGTTCCGAGGGACTGAATACGGTCAATAACAGCCTTCTGTGCTCCCTCGCCGATCGCTATCATCGTGATCACGGCAGCAACACCAATGATGATACCAAGCATCGTCAGAAGCGCCCGGAGCTTGTTGGCAAGCAACGCAGAAAAAGCTGTGAAGAAACTCTCTTTGAGATTCATAGTCAGATCCTAGCGTCCGCGCGCACCACCACCCGCCATGCCGCTCAGTCCGCTGTTGCTCCGCATACGTTCGTTCATCTGCTCAGCCGCAACTTTTGCGCGAGAAATGGTGGTAACCTGGATTTCGTCACCAGCGTTCAGCCCTTCGATAATCTCTGCGTAGTCAAAGTTGCTCGGACCGACTTTCACAAGCCTCGGTATGAATTGGCCACTGTCCTTGACAACCACAACTCGTTCCTTCACCTCATTGACATTGCTCACCTGGGATTGTCGCCGCTGGCGCTGACCCTGATCGCCCATCCCTGGACCACCCATCATGATCATCATTCCCCCACCACCCATCATCATGTTACCTCCACCACCGCCTGGACCACCGGTCCCCCCCTGTCCACTGCGACCGAATTGCGCAAACATCTTCTGACGCTCCTCTGGCGACATCTTCTGAAATCTCTCTCGCATTTTAGCACCTAGCTTCTCCTGTTCGTCGCCGGTCGCCGACTGCATTTTCGCACGGATCTCCTCAATCGTCATCTCCTTTTCCTGCTTCGGGTCCGCCTGGGCAACCGTCTTTTCGTCATCAACAGGCTGCTTCTTCGTGCTGTCAACTTTGATGGATGCCATCAGTGCCATGCCTTGTTCGCTTTTTGGATCTTTCAACGCTTCGTTTGGCACCAGCAAAACGTTTTGTCGCCGGAAGATCTCGATGTCTACGGAGGCGCTCATTCCTGCCTTCAACTTTCCACCGAGGTTCTTCACCACCACGATAACATTGAACGTGGTGACATTCTGTGACGTCTTACCGAGGGGTGCAATTCGCAATACCTCACCGTAAAACGAATCTTCGGGAAATGCATCTGCAATGACTTTTGCGCGTTGACCGACCACGACTTTGCCGATGTCGACTTCATCGACATTCGTAATGACATACACGTTCTCCATATTTGCTATGGAGGCTAGCACAGTCCCGCCACCAACGTTTGAGACTGCCGACGAAATGATTTGCCCGAGATCGACACTTCGCGAGAGGATAACACCCGTGATGGGTGCCAGGACGCGCGTGTCGCGCAACCTGTCTTCCTGAGTCGAGAGCGCTGCTTTCGCCCTGACAAGGCTTGTCTGCGCGCGAACGAGATCGACCTTCGACTGATCGAAATCCTGATCGGAAATCAGTTTCTTCTCGAAGAGCTCTTTCGACCGGCGGGAATTGTTTTCAGCTTGCGTCAGGGCCTGTGTTGCCGACGCGAGATCAGCTTTGGTCTGCTCGTAATCGTTCTTCGTCTGTGTGGTATCGACGATCACCAGAAGATCGTTCTTTTGAACGTTTGAGCCTTCCTCGAAATTCAACTGAAGAATCTGGCCGCCAGCTTTTGACCGAATTTCGACTTTGTTGATGGGTTGAACTACCCCGTTCGCTGAAACGGAGAGATTGAGGTCCCCGCGTATCACTTTCACAATCCGTTGAACCTGGCCAGTCTGGACCGGGTCAACTTTCTTGCTCCCTCCCAGGAACATATATCCCAGCACAACCAGCACAACGACCGCGATCCCTCCATAGACGTAGATTCTCTTCATGCAGGTACACTCCTTGCAATGGTAGTTCGTTTGGCGGGTTTGAAATATCTACTTCGTGGCTGCGCTCTGCGGAGACTACCGCTCAGGATTCTCGCGGCGTTTCGCTTCACGCCCATCCATCTCCTTGATATACTCATCGAACAGTTTGTTCTGCTCGGGAGCCAGCAATGCCCTGATGGATAATCTGAGCGTGTCGCGTTTCAAGTGATATGTCTGCCAGTATCCGTTCTGGACCTGACCAAAGCTCTGACGGAAGGACTCGAGGATGGAATCGACTTTTGCCGCTTGGGAGACATTCAGGTGCAGCCGTTCGGCAAATTGTTTCTGTATTGTCGCCCTTGTCGGTCGATGCCCTCCTCCTTGAGTAGCGAAGTACGACTTCCCGATGTACCCACCGGCGACACCACCCAACAGAAAGCTCAACAGTACAAAGGCAAACGTCTTAGTTTTCAGTCCCATGGGCACACACCTTATCTTGTAAGAGCAGCTATCATCACATCCTCTTTTGAGAGCTCACGCTGGCTACCGATGACAGCATGAGCGGCAGAGTCTGATGGCTCGCCACTGAAATATCGGTCTTCTCCCACCACGGGTTGCGGTGTGAGATAGCTCCCAACGAGAACAAAGGTGAAAACAATCACGCAGAGGGCGACAACAATGTTACGGGCGAACCGTTCCGGACCCAGCCAGATCACGTACTCTTGCTCTTGCTGGCGGATTGCCCGTTGCACCGAATAGATAAACGTTTCGGGCGGAACGATGGAGGCTGCCTCGCGAATCGACGTCCGTATAGCCCTGAGCACCTGTACCCGCTGTTGGCACAAAGCACATCCTTCAACGTGCGTCCGAACAGACTGCGCCTCACCATCGCTCAACTCGTTATCGACATACGCCGACAACTGTCGTTCAAACAATTTGTGGTTCATGTTCTCTCCTGAAAGTAATCTTTCAGTAATACTCTCAATTCTTCCCGCGCACGGAAAATCCGTGACTTGACAGCTTGCTGTGAAATACGAAGAATCTTGGCAATCTCTCCATAGGAAAGATCCTGATATTCCCGCAAGAGAATGACCGTTCGATGAAGAGGCGACAGTTTGCCAAGAGCGCCCCGGATCACTTCTTCTTTTTCCTTCTGCAACAATTCGTCAGAGGCTGTGACAACAACCTTTGACTTCTTCTCTCCCTCAAGCTTCTTTTCCGTCAGAAAATCCAACGGAATCAACTTCCTGATCTTCTTTTTTCGGATCTCGTCGATACAAAGATTGACCGCAATTCGATAGATCCATGAATACAACGACGAATCGTACTCAAAACGATCGAGCGAACGGAACACGCGTACAAACACCTCTTGACTCAGATCATCTACTTCCTCCCGATTGCCGAGAGTCAGATAGATGATATTCGCCACCTGACGGTGATAGCGTCTCACGATCTCTTCGAATGCCTTCTCCTCTCCATTGCGGAAGGCTTCGATGAGCTTGAAATCGTCGACCTGATGTTCCACGCCTGACTGGATGATAAACGGTTATCGAATAATAAAGTTTCTCGCTATCGTTCACAAACAACCACAACTGGACTGCCAAAGCTACTTCCTCGCAAAGCTGCTCAAAAATGGGAAAGTCCAACCCCTGCTACCCCAAGTGAGTCTGCCCTCCATACAATCAATAGTTACAAGAGGTTAGCAGGAAAGGACCTTTTCAATAACACCTCCACATACTACGTCATCACCATCGTAGAGAACCACAGATTGGCCGGGTGTGATCGCTCTCTTTGGCTTTTCAAACACCACACAAATCCCAGCTTCCTCTTCCGGGTAGACCTTTGCAGGAGAAGGATCATCTTTGTACCGAACCTTCGCCTGCACAGACATCCCTTCCGAGACGCTCGAAAAGCCGACCATGTTTATTTGACGAGCCAACAGACCATTTCGCATCAGGTCCTCTTTGGGACCAATATGAACAATATTGGTTTCTTTTTCGATTTCCGTCACATAAACGGGCTTCCCAAAAGAACCGATTCCTCGCCGCTGGCCGATGGTATAGAACGGATAGCCCCGATGTTTGCCAACGACCTCATCGCCCATTCTGATGTCCCCGGACGAAACCCGGGACTCCAGATCGGGAAAGCGCTCCTTGAGGAACCGTTCGTAGCTGTTGTCGGCCACAAAGCAGATTTCGAAACTCTCCTCCTTGTCAGCAGTTCTTAGCCCAAAACGGTGAGCGAGGTCGCGCACGTCCGTCTTGGTCATGTGACCAAGGGGAAACATGGTCTTGCTGAGTGCCGCCTGGGATAAGCCCCAGAGTGCATATGATTGGTCCTTCGCATCGTTGACAGACTTCGACACAACATAGCGTTGGCGCGTCGCATCGAAGCGCACTCGTGCATAGTGACCTGTCGCCAGGAACTGTCCGCCAAGGGCTTCGGCCTTTCTCAGTAACTCACCCCACTTGATCTCCCGATTACAGATGATACAGGGATTTGGAGTACGACCCTGAAGATACTCATCTACAAAGTTCCCAATGACCCGCTGACCAAATGTCTCCCGGAAGTCAACGACATAGTGGGGAATTCCGATCTCGGCGGCAACAGCGCGCGCGTCATTCGTTGCGCCAATCCCGCAGCAGCTGGTTTCGTTCGCCACATTCCCGCCAACGTCATCAAAGTCGTAGGTCTTCATTGTTACGCCGACAACGTTGTATCCCTGCTCCTTCAAAAGCGCTGCAGTAACAGAGGAATCTACGCCACCGCTCATCGCGACAATAACCGTTATGTCCTTCTTCTCTGCCATACAATTCAAAAATAGCGAATAAAAAGCGCAGAAAAAACACGATTCTTCTGCGCTACGCACTCAATCCTGAGCTTCTTCCTGCTGCCAAGACCACATTGATGGTGTTACTTTGGAATCCTCCTGCCAAACTGGTTGGAATTCGCTTTTCGCTCGAAGTACTGATAGGTCAATCGTGAAATGTCCGCGATAATCCGCGGACCATCCGAATCGTGCACCAACAGCTTCGTCATGACGCAGATGACATAGGGGCTCTTCTGAAGGTAGACAATTCCAACGTCACATCGTACCCCTTCGATTTCTCCATCCTTGTTCGCGACATTCACGTCTGCCGGAAGCCCGTCCTTGATCGGATCGTCCTTCGACTTCGGCTTCCGGAGAATCGACAGCATCTCTTCGCTCGCTTTTCTGCTAACGATTTCTCCGCGATACATTTTTTCCAGGATCATCAGCACTTCTTTCGGAGTCCCGATATTCTCCCGTCCTTCAGCGGCTGCCTTCACATCCATCATGACCCGTTGAAGCTTGGTTTTCACCGCCCCATGAGATTGAAGAAACTTGTTCACGTTCTCCATCCCCACTTGCTTGATGATAAGGTTCGTCGCCGTGTTGTCGCTAAGCACAACCATCAGGATAGCGTAATCCCGTATGCTCATCGAGACAGTCGACTCACCAAGTTCGTTCAGAACTCCGTCTCCCCCGACGCGGACAGCAGCCGGCAGTGGAAGGATATCGCTCATGCGGAATTTCCCCTGCTCCGCCTGATGATAGAGTTCAGCCAAAATATGGATCTTGATGGAACTCGCCTGAGGAAACACCTCATTCTCATTGATGAAGAACTTTTCCCCCGTGGCCAGGTTCTTTATCGCCACACCCACAACGGCGTCTGAAGTCTCGACGATGCTTCTCAACTTTTGAACAAATTGCCCTTTCAACGGATCATCGGCGGAATACGCCAAAGATCCAAAGACGAGAATCGTCAAAATGACGACCATGCGCGCCCGGGCAGATCGCCCTCTCCCCTGACCCTTTGACATCTCCTTTGAGTTCATAAGCCTCCCTTGATTTTGTCAACCTCATGTTTGAAGTCGTCATACGATTGCTGATCAACGTGAAAAAAGCGTTCCTTCCCATGCGAGTCATAGATCAGAGTTGCGGGAAGGGCGCCGCTCCAGGATCGATTCACGGCGTTGATGAAATCTTCCTGATGATCAAACTGCGCAACGTAGACGCGGAACGAAACATTCATCTTCTTGAGGAACGGGATGATTTTTGTGTCGACTTCATCCGGATAATCAGCGCTAATTGCAGCCACTTCCACCGCAGTTGTGTCGCAGGATTGCGAGAGTTTCACGAGATTGGGAAATTCCGCGACGCACGGTGCGCACCACGTCGCCCAGATGTTCAAAAGAAGGATCTTGCCTTTTCTCTCTCCGATCAACCTTTTCAAACCTGCCTGGTCAATCGGCTCCACCGAAAGACCAGCTTTCGCAGGGCCCTCAGTCTG
>JBGPAN010000127.1:0-9471 GCA_041480785.1 Bacteroidota bacterium
CGAAGGCACGGTGGACAAATTCATTGGCGATGGGCTGATGGTGTTTTTCGGCGACCCAGAGCCCCAGAGTGATCATGCGTTGCGATGTGTCCGTGCGGCAATCGAGATGCAACAGAAATGTCGAGAATTGAAAGGGAGGTGGGAACGGGAACGAAAGTTCCCGCTGATGATTCGAATCGGGATCAACACTGGACCGGTTGTGGTCGGCAACATGGGGTCCGCCCGACGGCTTTCCTACACAGCCCTTGGGGTCGACGTTAACCTGGCCCAACGATTGGAGACGAACGCTCCGGCTGAAGGAATCCTCATTTCCGAGAGCACCTACGAACTTGTCAAAGATTCGATCAAAACCCACCCTCCTGAGCTTATTTACATCAAGGGATTTGATAATCCCATCAATGTCTACAGGATTCGGTTGGAAGAATACATTGCCGAAAGCAAGGCCTCAGCCACAACATGAACCTGCAGCGAAGTCTTCTTCCTGCGATGGCTTGCTTTTCGCTGAGTGATTGCTGATATTCTTTCGCGTTTTGAAGTGAAACTGGATGCATTCCTCTCTGATGATGGGAACAGCGTGAACACACGATCAATGCTGACTGGTGATCTTAAGAAGGTTGCACGACGTACCTGGACAGTGCCACAGGCCTTTCAGTTCTGTGAGCGTCTCGCACGCGATCATTATGAGAATTTCCCCGTGGCCTCCTTGATGGTTCCGAAGGAGAAACGGCCTCATGTATACGCGATTTACTCGTTTGCACGCATCGCAGATGACTATGCGGACGAGCCGGGTTTGACACTTGCAGAACGAGTCGACAGCCTCGCGGAGTGGGAGGAACAACTCATCGACGCGTACCGTGGGCATGCACATCACCCCGTCTTTGTTGCCCTGCAGGAGACGGTTGGTCATTTCGAAATCCCCATCGAACTCTTCCAGAGACTCCTCAGGGCATTTCGTTCCGATGTCACAACGCATCGGTATGAATCATTCGAGGATGTGCTGGAATACTGTGAGAATTCGGCCAACCCGATTGGCAGACTGATGCTGCTCCTGTTCAATTACCGGAGCGAAACGACGATGGAATTTTCCGATTCCATCTGCACTGCGCTTCAACTCACGAACTTCTGGCAGGACGTCACTGTTGATTTGCAGAAGGATCGGGTGTACATTCCATTGGATGATATCCGGGAATTCGGGTATTCGGAAGAGGAACTCTTCGGCTTGCGTTGTTCACAGGCCTTCAAAGATCTGATGTGCTATCAGGTCGAACGGACGGAAAAAATGTTTCAGGAAGGAAAGCCGCTCCTCTCCGATGTCGGCAGTGATATAAGGATGGAATTGAAACTGACATGGAAGGGCGGGATGCGGATTCTGAAAAAGATTGAACGACAGGACTATGACGTTCTTGCGCGTCGGCCGTCGTTGTCACTGCTGGACAAAACCTCAATTCTTTTTTCATCGCTCGTTAGCTGATCCTCCATGGCTGCCCATACCATCGATATTGCGCTGCCGGACCTGAACTCAACCCGTAAGAGCAATTTCTTGCTACCGATAATGTTTCTCCCTCCTCCAAAGCGTGAAGCCATCGAGACGATCTACGCCTTCTGCCGTTGCTCTGACGATATCGTCGACGAAGAAGCCGATGTGAAAGAGAAATCCCGACGTCTACTCGTTTGGACCAGTGAACTGCAGCGGGCGTTTGAAGGCACGTCTCGGTACGCAATCCTCAATAGGCTTGTCAGCGTGGCGAAGAGATTCAATATTCCGACTCATCATTTCCTTGATCTCCTCAAAGGCATGGAAATGGACCTTTCCAGAAATCGCTATGAGACGTTTGCCCATCTTCAGCAGTACTGCTATCGCGCAGCATCGACCGTTGGTCTCATCTGTGCCGAGGTTTTTGGTTATCATCACGAAGCGACGAAACAATACGCCGTTCATCTTGGTATCGCGCTCCAATTGACGAACATCTTGCGCGACATCAAGACCGATGCGAAAAAGGGCCGCATCTACCTTCCCCTGGAAGATCTCCGACGCTTTGGATACACTGAAGAGGATTTATTGAATTCAGTCTATGACGATCGCTTTCGCGCGTTGATGAAGTTCGAATGTGAACGCGCCCACGATTTCTATCGCAAAGCCAAAAAGTACCTTGCTGAGGACGATAAGCCGCTCTTCTCCATGGCGCGGGCGATGGGGAATATCTATTATTTACTGCTCCTTAGAATCGAGAGAGCGAACTATGACGTTTTCTCGAAGCGGATTCGATTGGCCTCGCCCATCAAATTCCTTGTTGCCATGATGTTGCGATTGCGCAACAAGCTCCCAAAGAACTTTCACCGATACATCCGTACCGAGCTTCCAGCCTAGCACATTGCAAATTTCGGACTTGTGGTGAGCGTAGTCGAATCATTGGTGATTTCGAATCTAGATACTCCTGCCCTTTACCTGTTTCTCTTGTCGGCGGTCCTCATCCAATTCGCAATTGACAATTCGCAATCCGAAATCTGAATGAATTTCTATGGGCGTTGATGTTATCGTTATCGGAGGCGGGCTCAGTGGACTGAGCACCGCTGTCGACCTCACCTCGCGCGGATTGTCCGTGTTCGTTCTTGAACGGAATCAACATCTGGGAGGGAGGGCGTATTCCTTCGTTGATGACAAAACGGGAGAGGAGATAGACAACGGTCAGCATCTGTTGATGGGTTGCTATCACGAAACACGATGGCTGCTTCGCACCATCAGTTCAAACCATCTCGCAACTCTTCAACGAAATCTCCATATCGATTTTCGTCATCCTGAGCTTGGAGCAGCTTCATTGCACTGTCCTTCGCTGCCGGGCCCCTTCCATCTTTTGGCGGGACTCCTGACGCTCAAAACGCTCTCTTTTCCTGACCGACTCGAGCTCCTGAGAATCGGACGGGAGATCCACAAGCATCCCGAAACTATTGAACCTTCGATTGCGGGGCTCACGGTCCATCAATGGCTCGATTCGTTGGGCCAGTCTAAGGAAAACAAGAAATACTTGTGGGATGTCATTGCGCTCGGAAGCCTCAATGGCGATCCGAAGGAAGTGTCAGCCGTGCTCTTCTACAGGGTCTTGCGGGCAGCATTCCTCGGGGTCAGAGAGAACTCATCGCTTCTGATTCCAAGGGTGGGATTGAGCCGTCTGTTCGATGAACCGAGTCTGCGATATGTCCAATCGAAAGGAGGGGACGTAATACGGGCTTGCGCCGTTGATGCCCTGATTCATGAAGGCTCTCGGGTGAAAGCCGCCCGTTGTTCCGACGGTGTGACGCGTGAAGCGCGCGCGTTTGTGAGCGCTGTTCCGTGGTACGCTGTTGCCAACCTGTTGCCGGCGAAGGAAGCTGCGACGCGAGCTGCAGACCATATGACCGCTTCTGCCATTCTCTCGATTAATCTCTGGTTCGATCGTCCTGTCATGGATGAGGAATTTGTAGCACTTCTTGATTCCCATGTGCAATGGGTGTTCAACAGATCGAAAATACATGGTGCATCTGCTTCTTCCGGTCAATGTCTCGCCCTGACGATTAGCGCTGCAGACCGCTTTGTTGATAAGGAGGCCCGGGAACTCGTTGCTCTGGCGGTTGAAGATCTTCGGCGGGTATTTCCACGAGTCGGCGCGGCAAGAGTCGTTCATTCAGCCGTGCTCAAGGAGAAGCGAGCGACGTTTTCTCAGCGGCCCGACGTCGAACCTCTCCGTCCGTCGTGCACTACCTCCCTGGAAAACCTCTTTCTCGCAGGAGACTGGACGAACACGGGATATCCGGCTACGATTGAAGGGGCGGTGATGAGTGGAAGGAAGGCTGCCGCAGCTGTGTCACAATTTCTGAATTCGGGGAAGTGACCGTTGCCGTTGAGGGTTACTGTCACTCCCGTCTACATCATCCCCTGCGGGTCGACGTCGATCGTCAGTTGCACGCGTCGACTCTTCCCCAATGACGATGTCAGGTACTGTTCGCGCGCCTGCGAGAGCGTTGCACGAACATACGCCCCGGAGGGATCAACGGCTTTGAGGCTCTTGATGATGAGGTGTTTGCGGAACTGATTCTTGATCTTGGGTATTGCGGCGTCTGCTGGTCCAAGAACACTGAAATATTTCCCCGCTTTTGGCAATAAATACTCCGAGAATCTCTTCGCGTGGTTTCCTGCTTCGTTTTCCTGCTCTCCTTTGAATTCAATCAGCACAATTCTTGAGAACGGCGGATAATCCAGTTCTCGCCGGTACTCGAGTTCTTCATGGTAGAAACCTGCAAAATCGTGCGTCGCTGCGTGCTTCAGACTGTAGTGATCCGGCTGCAGCGTCTGGATGATGACTTCCCCCGTGAGTCTGCTGCGTCCGGCGCGTCCGGCAACTTGTGTGAGAAGCTGAAATGTTCTTTCGGCAGACCGGAAATCAGGAAGAAGCATTTGCGTGTCTGCAGAAATCACCCCGACGAGAGTGACGCGCGGAAAATCGAGCCCTTTCGCGACCATTTGTGTGCCGAGCAGAATATCGGCCTGACCGGCGCCGAATTGGCTGAGCAGGCGATCGTGAGCTCCTTTCCGGCTTGTGGTGTCGAGATCCATTCGAAGAATGCGTGCCGTTGGGAAAAGCAGTGCGAGCTCTTCGTGTACTTGTTGGGTTCCAAACGCGTGATGGCGTATTTCTTTCCCGCCGCACGTCGGGCATACTGTCGGAGGCTGCTTCACAAATCCACAGTAGTGGCAACGCAGGTGCTTCTTCGTTGCGTGAAACGTCAGCGTCACATCACAATTGTCGCAGCGTTCCACATATCCGCAATCGAAACATTCGACCACGTGAGAAAAACCGCGCCGGTTCTGGAGGAGGATCGTCCCTTCCTGTTTTCGCAGTCGTTCCTCGATCTGACGCTTCAACTCTGACGAAACCGAGGATACTGCGAAGGGCTTCACAGCAGCAAAGCCTTTCTCTTTGATCTCTTTCTTGCGGTCTTCAGCCTTTCGCCGTCGTTCCTGAGCCATGTCGACGATCTCAATCTTGGGAAGTTTTGCGTTGTCGGCACGCTCGGGCAATGCCAAGAGCTCATATTTTCCATTGATCGCATTGTAGTAACTCTCCGCAGACGGAGTCGCGGATCCAAGGACGACGACCGCCTTGTTCAAGGATGCCCGCACAATTGCCACGTCGCGGGCATGGTAGCGCGGGCTCGAATCGAACTGCTTGTAGGAACCCTCCGGCTCTTCATCGACAACGATGAGGCCCAAGTTCTCGAGAGGCGCGAATATCGCAGAACGCGGTCCAATGACGATGCGGATTCTCCCGTCGTGGACGAGCCTCCAGGTATCGTACCGTTCGCCGACGGACATTTGACTGTGCATAACCGCAACATCCGAACCGAAATGTGACTTGAAGCGTCGCACTGTCTGTGGGGTCAATGAGATTTCGGGAACAAGAACGATTGCATTCTTTTTTTGCTGAAGAGCGACGCGTATCGCCTCGATGTAGACCTGCGTCTTGCCACTCCCTGTGATCCCGTGAAGAAGGAACGTTTTGTGGAGATTCGCGGAAAGGGCCGAAGTGATGGCTGAGAGTGCGTGTTCCTGGTCTGGATTGAGAACAAGGGCCGCTGGCACTTCGATCCGTTCTTCTCCCTGCCCACGAAGGACTTCGCGCTTGTCAATTTGAATGAACCCCTTCTTTTCAAGGGACGTGACTGTCGAAAGCGGGACTCCCGCGAGTTTCACGGCATGGTGAAGCGAGAGGGGTGCATCAGCACGGATCAGTTCAGCAAGGAGTTTCTGATGATTGGCTGTGATCTTCAATGCCGATGATCCGCCTGCCATGTCTGTTGCGGCGATCTCTTTTCTTGATGCTCGGAGCGTCAACACTCTTTCAGTTTTGGGGCGGGCACTGGGCCTGCGCTCTTCGTCAAGCACGATCCAGCCGCGCTGCTGCATGTCTGCCAACGTCGCATGAATACTCTTCGCTGCCGTCTTCCTTTGAAGCTGCCCCGCCGACAGCGTGCCGCCATCAGCAAGTGCCCGAAGAATGGCGTGCTGCTTGTGCGCCGATGTTTTTGTTTCCTTGATCAGCTCCTCGACGGAGTCTGTTGCGAGTCGAACCATCAGTCTGCTGCTCGTAGCCGACCCCTGAGGTGAGGCCGCTTTCAACACGTCGCCCCATGGAGCAAGATAGTAATCTGCCACCCATCTCGTGAGCTTCAACATTTCAGCAGAGAAGGTCGGACGCGAATCAAGAACATCCAGCAACGGTCTCAGCGAATGCGGGGGAGGGGATGTAGGAAAGCCGACAATGACTCCAGTGAGCTTTTTTCGCCCGAATGGAACGAGGACTCGACGACCGAGTTCAACGGTGCCTGACAACTCAGGAGGTACCAGATACGTGAATATCCGGTCGAGGGGAACGGGGAGGGCAATATCAACGAGTGTCTGGTTCATCAGAAAGAACGAAGAGCGGCTCATCGAACCGCCCCCGGTCAAGCGTCGTGCAAGTTACGATCAGCGGATCAATTCGCGATCAAGAATGGAATAGATTTCTCTCAAAGGCAGATTTTTCTCAACAGCGAGCCGCTTACACTCCTCAAACTCGGGGATGAGTTTCTCCTTCCCGTCAACGGTCACTGATTTCACGTTGACGGCTCCGAGCGAAGTCTGGACCGTCTTTTGTGTGCGCGTCAATTTTCGTCGCTCAACATGATGGATCCGGACACCAAGGGTGGATGTTTCGCGGAACACGACGGAAAGAATCGCTTCCATCTGTGATCGTTCAACGAGTGCTGAGAGGAGATGCGCGGGCCGGCCCTTCTTCATCAGGATCGGTGTCAAGAATGCGTCGTTCGCCCCTGCCGCGATCAGTTTCTCGATCACGTAAGGGAGAATCTCCGGATTCATGTCGTCAATGTTGGTCTCGACGACGAGCAGCTCGTCCCGGTCCAACGCAGGCTCGAACTCACCGACGATGACGCGCAGAAGGTTTGGGACTCCCGGCAATTCCTTCGTCCCTGCGCCATAGCCGATTGCCGTGACAGTGAGTTGCTCAGATGCCAATGTGCCATGGGAGAGCGCTTTGATGATTGCGGCCCCTGTTGGCGTTGTCAATTCGAACGGTATGTCGGTAAGTACGACGGGGTATCCTTTGAGGATCTCCGATGTTGCCGGAGTGGGGATGGGCATAACACCGTGTTCTGTGGTGACGGTGCCGCCATTCCCAACTTTGACCGGCGAGGAGAACACGCGCTCGATTCCCATGAGTTCTATGCAGATCGAAGTCCCTACGATATCGACGACGGAGTCTATGGCACCGACCTCATGAAAATGCACTTTCTCGATGGTGGAATTGTGAACTTTGGCCTCCGCAACGGCCACCTCCCAAAAGATTTTTTTCGCGCGATCCTTCACTGCTGTAGTCAAATCGCTTTGCTCAATGATTGCATTGATGTCAGCAAGGTGCCGATGATACTTCGGTGCCTCTGAAATGACGACATCTACCTTCACTGCGGTAATGCCGTTGCGCTGAATATGCTTTGCCGTGACCTCGAAACCGCTCAGCCGAAGCTTGCCGAGTTCAGCGATCAGCTGATCGAGGGAAACGCCCGCGCTGATGAAGGCTCCGAGCGTCATGTCACCGCTGATCCCCGCAATTGTATCGAGGTATGCTATCCTCATCCTGGCTTCGTTCTATTGTTGAGAGCTACTTCTTCAGTGCTGTCTCGAGATATTCAATGAACCTCTCTGTTGCTCCGACGTTCTCCTGGACCAGACGGAGAGATTCCGCTCCCGCCCGCAGGCGCGCCTTCTTGTCATTCAGCATCCTGCGGAGTTGCATATAGCACTCTTCTGCATTCGTAATGACAAACGAACCGCCCCTGCGTGCAAGTTCCATCGCTTCCTGAGAATTTTCATGTTTGGGCCCATACAGGACGGGAATACCATAGACTGCCGGTTCGAGAACATTGTGAATGCCCTGCCGAAAACTCCCGCCCACGTAGGCGACATCCGCATATTGATACAAGGACATCAGAATTCCGATGCTGTCGACCAGAATAACGTTTTCATTGGAATAGTCGTTCAAGTCCGAAAACCGAATGGTTCGCATTGTGTAATTCAGCGCCAATTCAAGCCGTTCGAGTGTCGGTAGTGTGGGTTCATGTGGCACGAGGATCATCAACGCACTCGAATCGTGCTGAGCGACTCGTCGGAAGGCCGGGAGCAGTACTGCCTCGTCCTCTTCCCAACTGCTGCCGACGACAAAAAGCTTCTTCCGCCTGAGGATGGCTGCCGGAATGAGGTGCCTGGTCTTTGCCTCCAGACTTCGCTGCCAAACCTGGTCATACCTTGTTTCACCGACAACGTGAAGTTCTGGATTTTTTATCCCGAAGTTCTGGAATGCATCAACGTCTCCCTGAGATACTGTCAGGATGGACGTGATCTGTTCGTAGACGTCCCGATGGAAGCTTTTCAGGAAGGGGTAATTGCGCGACGAGCTTTTCCGCATCGTCGCGTTGGCGATCACGATCGGTATGCCGCGCTTATGCAACTCCCATACATGATTGGGCCAAATGTCATAGCGCACCATGATAGCGATGGTTGGGTTGATCAGGTCAAGGAACCGGCGCGCATTCGCAACCGTATCGAATGGCAGATAAGTTATCAGATCGGCGGGTTGGTAGTTGCGCGAATGCTCGTATCCAGAAGGGGAAAAGAAGCTGACGATGATATCGATGTCATCGTACCGCTTGCGGAGCTCTGCGATGATGGGCTTTGCCTGTTCAAATTCACCCATGGAAGATGAGTGAAACCAGAATCTTCGCGCCGCCTTCAATTGCTTCACTTCGATCTGAAGTCGATCCAGCAGTCCTTTGCGTCCCTGGATGCCGCGACGGATCTTGGGATTGACGAGCGCTCCAAGCTGTACGAGAAACCAGAAGCTTGGAATGACCACAGTATTGTAGAACAGAAACCAAAATCGTCGCATAAATACGGGGTGTTGTGCGAGAGCGGCTTGACGTGTCGGTTCAGAGAGTATGCTGGTTGAACATTACATGGATCGCCGTGTCTGCTGCTCCTCGGCGACTTCGTGCGCTCCATCACACAGCGCCCAGCGGCGGAAGTGCTCCCAAGAGACCTTTGCTCACGGTCCTCTCAACAAGCGGAGTGTTCCACATGAGCGCAACTATTGATCCCGCTCGGGAATCTTCTCCTCGGCGAGGGTACCCCCAGGCTCCCGAAATTGGGCGCGTGCACGGAAGTCATTGTAGACAGAATTTGTGGTAAAATCAAGAAATGGCGCTTCCTTGACTAAGTGAACGAATCTTGCTATACTCACTGTCGCGTCCACAATGTACGCGTCAACGCCGGAGAAACTCGATGCCCACCCGAAGTCCCCAGCTGGAAGCGCTGCATGCTTCAGCGATTGTCAAAGGACTCAGCGATGCCGAACTGCAATCCATAGCATCCCTGCTCAAAACAGA
>JBGPAN010000128.1:0-9378 GCA_041480785.1 Bacteroidota bacterium
TCCTGAAAACCTGTCCGGTATCTGTTTCCGCGTTCGTGAAGAAAAAGCTGACCTTGGAGTCGCGGTCGATCCCGACGTCGATCGCCTTGTCCTCATCAACGAAAAAGGCGAACCGTTCGGAGAGGAATATACTCTCGCCAGTGTAGTGAAATTCGTCTTGGGAAAAGAATCGATCCCCAATGCGCAATCCACAACCCACGATCCGAAATCAACAATTCGCGATTCGCCATTTCTCAAGGTCGTCACCAATCTCTCAACAACTCGTGCGATCGACGACATCTGCGCGCTCTCCGGCGCCGAGCTGATCCGCACGGCAGTGGGCGAAATCCATGTCGCCAAAAAAATGCGGGAAATCGGCGCGATTGTCGGCGGAGAGGGAAATGGCGGAGTCATTCTGCCGGAGTCGCACATCGGACGCGATGCCCCTGTCGGAGTTGGCTTGACACTGCAGTATCTGACGGAATTCGGAGGCACACTCTCGGAGCTTAAGGCTTCACTTCCTCAGTACTTCATTACGAAAGGGAAAGTTGCGATAGGGACACTCAACCCCGACGAAGTGCTCAGGAGGATCCAGGGCGCTCATCGCGACACAGGCAGAGCCACGACGACCGACGGACTCAAGCTCGATTTTTCTGATTCCTGGGTCCACATGCGCAAATCGAACACTGAGCCTATCCTCCGCATCATCGCCGAAGCTCGGGACAAGAAGAAGGCAGACGAACTTGTGGTTGCCTTTTCAAAGGAAATATTTAACACGAATCGATAGATAGGCCAGCCAACGGTTCTCGAATCACTATAGTAATCTGCGTATATTTAAAATTTGCTTTTGACATACCGCCATTAATGCGTTAGCTTTAGATATGTAACACTCGTTCAGATTAGCATATCATTGGCCAAGTGCCAAATAGCATGATGAGGTCACATAATGATACAGAATGTGGCGGTGAGTAACTTCAAGTCTTTGAAGGATGTGTCTTTCAATTGTGAGCGTGTCAATCTTTTCATTGGCAAACCCAATTCGGGGAAATCGAACATTCTCGAGAGCATCGCTACGTTTTCCTTTTGGGACTTTGTCAATCTGAAGGAGTTGATAAGCTTCACCACCAGTACGGACCTGATCTTCGAGCTGGACGTGAGGCAGAATCTCTCTCTGCGGCTCGACGACATGAAGCTGGATGTGAAATTTCCGAATCAAGCATCTTTTTCCTCTCATGCACACACCTCCAATTTTTTCATCTCTCAGGACGGCAGCTTGTCGAACAAAGATGGTCAGAAGGACTCACGTTTGGACGAAATTAGGTCTTATAAGTTCGATCAAATACCTGACTTCATTGGGGAACCCATAGATCGGCTTCTTCCGACGCAGGGGAAAAACCTTCCCGCGGTCCTGTACTCCAATCGAGAGCTTAGAAATCTTCTCGGCAACCTGATGGATGAATTTCACCTCGAGATCGTCGTCAGGGCTGGCAAAAACCTCATCGACTTCCAAAGAAAAGCTGACGGGATCGCCGTTTCTTATCCGATCTCAAGCATCTCTGAGACGCTTCGGAGGATTGTGTTTTATCTAGCAGCCATCAAAACCAACAAGAATTCCACGATCCTATTCGAAGAGCCGGAAGCTCATGCTTTCCCATATTATACTAGGTATCTATCGGAGCTCATTGCGAGTGATCTAGACAATCAGTATTTCATCTCCACTCACAATCCGTATTTCCTCTTGTCCATGATTGAGAAAACACCAAGAGAGAACCTTTGCGTGAATCTAGTCTCGATGAAACAGGATAAGACTGAATTGAAGCGGCTGAGCGAGAGCGGATTGAAAGAGATCCTTGAAGAGGGGATTGACGTATTCTTCAATATTGAGAGACTCAACCAGTGAGGGATCTTTTTTTCGTAGAGTGCAACGCTGACCTCGAGCTGGTTTTCTTTGCCGGGATCGAAAAGAAACGGCTGAAACATGCCGGGAACAAGTCCGAAGTCCTAAAATCCATTCGTAAGAAACCTAACTCATTAGGCATTGTCGATGAGGACCCATCAAGTGCGCAACCCTCTTTTCTCAGTAAGCTGCAAATTGATCATGAAGAAAATGGTCTCAGAATCCTTAGGCACCCTCAGTCCGGAAACGTAGTTGTGGTAATATGCCCGAGGTTGGAAGAGTGGATCCTACAGTGTGCTTCCAATTCAAAAATCGATGTAGCACAGTTGGGACTGCCCCGCAATGGCAGAGATTTCCATTCAGTTATCAACTTGAATCTCGCGAGATTCCGTCATTTGCTCGACGCCATCGGTCCCAACAACAAATCAATCAGATATCTCAAAGATACGCTGAGAGCCTGAGTTTTTTCGCCTTTCACTAAGTTTGGTCGGCTTCCACGCCACATAGCCTCAATTTCGCATTCTCCCCGCAACGCGCTGTACTGTCCTACATCATGACATTATCTGAAGCGAATAGCTGACGATTCCACTCTCCTATGTTCAACGTGCGTGATCTCCTCCGCCTCGCCTCCACCCCAAAGATCGGCCCACACAAGATCCGGTTGCTTGTTTCTCATTTCCACAGTCCTTCAGAAGTCTTGAAGGCATCCCCCCGCGCACTCATCAAAGTTCCAGGCATTGAAAAGAAGATCGCCTCCAACATTATCCACAACAAAGAGGGTGAACGGTTCGCCGATGATCAGCTCAGGCGAGTCAATAGACTGGGTGCAAGAATTGTCACCATCTGGGACACGGAGTATCCTGAGTTGCTGAAAAGAATCTACGATCCTCCTGCTTTGTTGTACGTGTTGGGGAAATTCTCGACGCCCGACAAGGGCGCGGTTGCGATCGTCGGCACTCGGACGCCGTCTGCTTACGGACAGTTGGTGGCCGAATCACTTTCACGGGACCTTGCTCAACTGGGAATCACGATCGTCAGCGGCCTTGCCAGAGGCATCGACGCTTTCGCCCATTCCGCTGCCCTGAAGGCAAAGGGTAGGACCATAGCTGTCCTTGGATCGGGACTGGACGTCCCTTACCCTGCTGAGAATCGGAAACTTCTCGAGGCTGTCGCGGCTCAAGGAGTGGTCGTTTCCGAGTTTCCCATGGGAACAAAACCCGACGCCCCGAACTTTCCGCGGCGTAACCGGATTGTTAGTGGGCTGTCACTTGGAACGGTCGTCGTGGAATCGGCGGAGGATGGTGGAGCAATGATTACAGCATCAACAGCTCTTGATCAAAACAGGGAGGTCTTTGCGGTACCAGGAAGCATCATGGAGAAGCGAACTGGGGGTCCTCACAAGCTGATACGTGAGGGGAGAGCGAAACTCGTTCAAAACGTTGACGATATCCTGGAGGAACTCGGACCACAAATGCGGCATCTGTTGAAAAGAGAACACGCACCCGAGATTGTAATCGAGATGACACTTTTTGAGAAGAAGGTATTTGATGTTTTGAAGAATGAGCCAATTCACATCGACGCACTTGCTGAATTGGCGGAGACTTCTACCGCCGACGCTCTTGTTAATCTCCTGTCACTGGAATTCAAGGGACTCGTGCGGCAGCTTCCCGGCAAGATGTTCATGAAGCTCTAGTTGAGTTTCGGAAGGTGATCACTGCCTACAATGACCACCAGTAGGTGAATTTGAGCATCAGGATATTGTCCGGCGTAGCACTCCAGAGCCGATTCAGCGAGCGATCGAACTGGAATTCGCCCAATATCTCCGAGTCTGACCGGCTCTGTGTCCAGACGAGGTAGAAGGTAGATCCAGGGCGGTATTCCCACCGAAGCACCGCATTTCCTCTGAGGGATCTGAAGTTGAAATCGGGATTGCTGAAGATGAACGCGGGAGCCGGCCCGGCTCCGTCAGCGTCAACTTCGTATCCGGAGACAGCACCGAAGATATCACGTTCCTCGCGAATCGATGAGCCCTCTGTTCCATACACGCGGAAGTCAAATGTCCGTAGTTGCCTGAATTCTTTGAACGATCGATATGCCCCCGACGAGATCAGCGGCTGTGCGAACAATTGAAGGCTGAGCTCCGGCGTGAAAGTCCAGTTCAGACGGATGTTGGCGGAAAGCTCGGTACAACTCAGGTCAGCGAACACGTACCGATTTCCGTAGGTCTGCGTCGCAGAGGGATCGGCATAAGAGCCGATCCACTGTGCCTGACTGACGGAGCGACTCAGATTTGGGCCAATGCTCAGAGTGATGTTCGGCAAAGGCTTGATGCTGACCTCGAGACTACCATTGTATTGCTCGCCACCTCCCCCCATATAGGTCATCGCAAACAAATTGAAAACTACAGGCTTCCTGCTGTCTGAACTGAAGTTGAGATCGATCTCCCACCCGAGTGGGCTGAGCATGACCGGGCCGCCTCGAGTCGCTCGTGGATCGAACGAGAATGGATTGTATGCGTACGATAGGCTCGCGCTGTAGAAACTCGGAAGTGTCCAATTGCTGCTGACCCAGTAGCCGCGCCACGTTTTGTCTCCATCAAAATCGAAGCTCCCAAAGAGCGAAAACATCAAATTGATGCTGTTGTACCACTCTGTCGGATCGGTCCACTTGTATCCGCCAGCGACGTGATAGTTGACAACGTCGGTTCGCCACATGAAGCCGAGATCATTGATGTCGAATCTGGGATCAATGACCCCGAGCGCGGCATTGAGAATGAAAGAGCCTTTTTGTTTGTTGAGGAGCAATCGGCCTGCAAAGCCTGTCAACGACGTTGCTGAGCTGTCAAGGTGAACGCTCTTTGCGTCAGGCCGCTGAAAGTAGTGGCGCGAACTTGTCTGGAGAGCAACCATCCTTGCCTGGTTCGCGTGGATGATCGAGAGTCCTCCCCAGCCGGTCAAAACATACGTCTTGTCGGAATCAAGGAACGTCCATCCGTCAAGACCTCCGACCAGAGCATCCTTGTTGATTTGGTCGCGCAACAATTCATCTGAGAAGTTGCGCGAAGTCAGCGTCGTGATGATGCCAAACCCCTGGTTCCCATCGTTGAAATCCTTTTGGGCTCGCACAATGCCGTAGTACGTCAACGGTTCGACTTCGAGATCGGTCCTCGCTCCATTCAGTTGCATTCCCGCCATCTCCCGGGACGTCAGCGCGTGTATCATGCCGACATTCCACCCGTCACCGACTTTCCCGGTCAACTTGCCTGCACCGATGATATGAGTGCCGACCGGAAAATCAGCGTAGTCATATGATGGAAGGCTTCCTTGGGGAGCGCGTCCAATCCGCCGGCTGTAGAAGAAGTTCGGGTTCCCCCAGTTGAAGCTCCAGTTGCTGTTTGAGCCGCCCTGGCCAAATCGAAACGTGTTCGCTCCTTCTATGAAGAAGGGTCTTTTCTCCTGATAGAAGGTCTCAACGTCACTCAAATTGACCACCGCGGGATCCACCTCTACTTGGCCAAAATCCGGGTTGACTGTTCCATCCAGCGTGAGATTGCTTCCCAGCCCTACCTTGACGTCTGCTCCAAAGCCTGGAGAATACTTCGATCCTTGGTGAAACGGATCGTTCGGAAGATGGTGCAGGTACTCGGCCTTCGTCGTCGCATAGGGCAAGATTTCAACATCTCGCGGTGGAGAGACATTTTCCACCCCGACAAGATCCAAGAAGCGCGAAACAAACCCACTTTCTTTGTTCGGAGTGTAGACAACGAAATCTCTTTCATAGAATCGACCGATACTTCTGCGTAAGTTGACGCCCCACACATAATTCGGTTGTTGGTGGAACCGAAGCTGAGAGAAGGGGATCTTGAGCTCAGCAGTCCAACCACGATCATCGACGTGTGCCTTCCCCTCCCATACCCCATCCCACGAGTCGTCGTCCCAATCATCGTTGTACATGGTTCCATCCACGAGAGTGCCGGCAGCGCTCACCGCGAAGTAATAACCTGTTCTTCTGTCATGATACGGATCCACATAGAACGCGAACCAGTCAGCTGTCAGATCCTGGTCGCGCCTGGCCAGCACCTGCATAATGGAATCAGGCGCTGTGTCGTGCATCCTCGCAGCAACATACAGAGCTTCATCATCGTATGCCACCCATACCTCTGTGTTCTGACTGGGTTCTGCCCCCTCAAGAGGTCTCTTCTGTCTGAACTGATTGAATCCCGCACGCTGCCAGACCGATTCATCCAAAATGCCATCGATGACGATCGGCTGGGGCACACGCACAGCCTTAACATTCTGCACTGGTCGCGGTGGGGAGCCTTTTAGATCAGGTGTTTGGGAGAATGCAAAGAGTACAATTGTAGCTGAAAGGCAGAACACGCAGAGAATTGTCAGTGGCCTCAAGGGCGCCTCCATCGGGAAAAACAATACTCAGCTAAGCATGCCCTTTAGACTACGGAAGGGACCATTTGGTTGTCAGGAATTCCCTCGTTTCAGAAGAATATTAGGATGGACCTTTAGGATTACAGGTGCCGGCGAATCGTCGCACCGAAGGTGGGGGCACAGAAAAAGAAGGGGGCCACCGATATTGCCGAGATATTGTGTGGCGGTCCGCATCTACCTGGCCTGGACCTATCGCAGTTGGCCGCCAAAATCAAACAAAAACCCCCGGTCTGTGAAGGCCGGGGGTTTGGTAATACCGAAAGGCGAAATACGGTATCACTTGCGCAGCTTTTTTAAGTTGATGTCGGAGTTGACGGTCTTCAGTTCTATCAGTTCTCCACCGCCGTTGAGCTTATAGGACGCCCGGATTTCCCGATCATCCTGATTCTGATTGTACGTATCCGATTTGAACTCAGAGCGGACTTTGTACTCGTCCTTGTGACTCCCCCACCCCTGTATGCGGATGGTCGCTTCGACTGTGGCTCTTGCATCTTCAGGAAGTGATAACGTGATCTCACCGCCCGAAGAACTCAATTTGCTCTTGCCTTTGCCGCTAGGACGCAGGTCCGCCGTAACATCGCCTCCAGAAGTCGACGCATCGATCGAACCTGTGACATTCTCCAGCTTAAGGTTTCCGCCAGATGTGTGGGCCTTCACATAGCCGCTGGCGCCTCCGAGTTCGATATCACCGCCGGCCGTGCTCAACGACGCACTGCCAGTTACCTTTCGAACCCTGATGTCTCCCCCAGACGTCGAGACTTTCGCTTCACCACCAATATCGCCGATCTCGATATTGCCGCCGGAGGTATTCGCCCTAAGAGATTTCCCGACACTTTTGACTTCAATGTTGCCGCCTGAAGTGTTGACATTCGCCTCGCCCCCGACATTCCCAAGCTCGATGTTGCCCCCTGAAGTCTTCAAAGTCACATCGGCTTGAATATCGCCCGTCCTCATATCTCCGCCTGATGTCGACAAATCCACCTTCCCTCCTGTGACATTTCCCAGCGTCACATTACCACCCGACGTTGAACCCTTTACAGTGCCATTCAATGTCCCTCGCACGTCGATATCACCTCCTGAAGTGTGAACAGAGGCATTGTATTGCGAAGGCACAGTAATATCGAATCGTGAATGGCTGTGCGAACCCCACCGGTTGCGAAGCTCGACACGCACGTCGTTGCCACTTTGGGTCATCTTGAGATGTTCAAGATCTGACTCATCGAGGCCCTCCGCCTTCACAAGGACTTCGTTCTTCTCCCACACATTGATCCTGATATCGCCTCCATCGATCGCGACCTCGAGCGTCCCGCCCTTGCCGACTGTGAACGATTTTGTGCGCCCGTCATCCTCGACAAATCCGCCGAATGCAAGAAGCAACGGTACTACAACCAATACGCTTGCCAAGAAAACCCTCGTTTGTCGTTTCATTGTTGTTGAACCTCCTCATAGAAGTGTTTTACACGTGTGCGAACATAGTTGTTGTTGTCTGACTGCATTTTATCTTTCAAGACATTCAGCAGATCCTGATCCACCAATTGTCGTGAAAATTCCGGTGATTGTAGATAGCCGATGACTTCAATCCGTATCCCCGGGTTCTCTTCATTCTTCAAAACAAAGAGCAATGCATCCTTGATCTCGTTGTCCAGCGGGAATCGCTGCAATGCTCGCAAGGCTTGCTTCCGCACTCCCACATTCGCATCACCCGTGACTGCCTGCAGAAGGGCGGCCTTTATTTCTTTGTCGGAGTCTTTCAATGCCCCAACCTCGTTGGCAATCGCGCTCACCGTTCGCAAGCGCGCGCCCGGATTCTGATCGTTCATGAGTGCCTGAGCCATCACCCGCTGTACCACGACATCATTGACATTGCCTTTCATGCGCACAGGCGTCACCATATCAAACGTGAACTCGACATCGCTCCCCTGAAGAGGTTGCCCGACGAATCTGAAGTTTGTGACCTTTGTTTCTGTCGATTGCGCAGACGATTGTCCGACTGCCTGCGTGCTCCCGAAAACGCCCGTCGTCTCTGACGGCTTGAAGAGCACATACCCGGCTGCCAATCCTACAACGATCATGGCTGCGCCGCCCAATGCAAATCTTGCTGCCGGCGAAGTCAGTGCATCGATCTGTTCGAGGATTCCCGCCCAGAAAGGACGTCTGGATTGTTCACGTCTCAAGGCCACTCTGAGTTCACGCCGTGCTTCGTCGAGCATTTGATCCGTGATTGCGAAACGTTGACCGCGTTCAAGCAGGGTGCCAAGTTTTCTCAGTTCTTCGACCTCTTCACGGCAGTCACCACAGGTCTTCAGATGATCATCAAGTACCCGTCGCTCTTCCTCGCTCAGTTCATCATAGAACGAGAGATGGAGAAGTTCTTTGTAGTCGTTGTGTTTCATCATTCAGTCCTTTGGATGAGAGGTATCAACTCAACAGCAGATCTTTGAGCGAGTGCCTCACTTTTCTCGTCGACGCAAACAAGTACCGTTTGACGGTTCCCTCATTCAACCCCGTCATTTGAGCGATCTCTCTGATCTTGTATCCGTCGTAGTATTTCATCGTGAATACCAATTTCTGCTTGGGTGACAGAGTTTCAACGGCTTGAGCCACATGGAGTGCCGTATCTGTTTTTTCCACTTCCTCGTCGGTCGCACTCTTGCCACGAATCGTGTCTGCGAGCGTTCCCCCGTGTTCATCATCCGAATCTTGGCTCAGCGAAGTGTGAATATGGCGCTTTCGCTTTGTTCGATGAGACAAACAGACGTTTGTCGTGATTCGGAACAGCCATGTTGAAAACTGGCTCCTCATCTGGAATCTTGGTAGTGAGCGAAAGACCCTGAGAAAGACCTCTTGATAAATATCCTTGGCGTCTTCAGCGCTCTGAACGTAGCGGGCAGCGATTGTCAGAACCTGCCTGTCATACCGAAAGACGAGTTCTTCGAAAGCCACCATATCCCCCAGCTTCGCGCGTTGAATCAGATCAAGGTCTTGCATCGTTCCCGTTGCGTTAGATCTCTTTGATGGTGCCATGGGATTAGACCTCCCCATTGAGAAAAGGTTGTAGCA
>JBGPAN010000129.1:0-9318 GCA_041480785.1 Bacteroidota bacterium
AACAGCCGATATCTCGACGTCACAACGCGTCTCCCACGCCCCTTGTCACAAAGGGAAAAGGATGTCAAGGAAATCGTCCGTTCATGTGTCAACCGGGGAAATCTCGTTGTTTCCGTGACGCTGGAAGAGGACTCTGATGGGACTGCGCCTATTACAGTAAACAACGCTGCCGCCAAAACATACATCAGGTTGCTGAATGACCTTCGCAAGACAGCGAAGATTCGTGAGAAAGTCCGACTGGAGCACCTGCTGAAATTTTCGGAAGTCTTCGAGGTTCCACGCGAGGAGCAATCCGACGCGCGACAGTGGGCTGTCGTCGAGGGCGCTCTTCGAAAGGCACTCGATGGATTTAACCTGATGCGCAGTAACGAGGGAAGCGAGCTCGCGAAAGATCTTGAGCGCCGCATTCAATGGATGGCAGTCACCGTTGACAAGATTGAAGGGCTGTCCCGGGCCCGGATTCCCGAAGAACGCAAGCGTTTGCACGAACGCATTACTCAGCTCATGGAGGAAAAATCGGTTATCGATCAGAACCGCCTCGAGCTGGAAATCGTATTGCTGGCAGACAAGTTGGATGTCACTGAAGAGTGTGTCCGGTTTCGAAGTCACACGAAGTTTTTTCTCGAGGCCATGGCCAGCCCCGAATCAGCTGGCCGCAAGCTGAACTTCCTCGTTCAGGAAATCAACCGAGAGGCGAACACCATTGGCTCGAAAACAAACGACTCCGAAATCGCACATCTGGTTGTTCAGATGAAGGAAGAGCTCGAGAAAGTCCGGGAACAGCTGCAGAATATTGAGTGAAAGACATTTTTTTCCATTGACTCATTGGTTCATTGATTCATTGGCCAGCCCCCAATGATTGAATGATTCAATGACTCAATGATCAAAGGAACCGATTCTTTTGGTGTCTCTCGGAAAGCTTATAGTCGTTTCTGCGCCAAGCGGCGCGGGAAAGACCACCATCGTCAAGGCAATTCTGGAAAAGTATCCGTCGCTGCTGTTTTCCGTTTCGGCTGCAACCCGGCCCAGACGAGAAGCGGAAATCGACGGGAAAGATTATTTTTTTCTCCCGCGCGAGGAATTTGAGCGCAGGATCCAGGCCGGTGAGCTTGTCGAATGGGAAGAAATCTACGGCAACCTGTACGGCACGCTGAAAAGTGAGGTCGACAAGGCTTTGTCAAGCGGGAAGGCAATGCTATTCGACATCGATGTCAAAGGCGGCCTATCGATCAAGCGGACCTATCCCAACGATTCTGTTCTGATCTTCATCAAGCCGCCAAGCATAGAAATTCTCGAAGCAAGACTGCGGGGGCGGAACACCGAAGACGAGACGACATTCAAGAGGCGCATGGACCGGGTGGCCATGGAACTCGGCCTGGCTTCACAATTCGATTTTCAGGTTGTCAACGACGATTTGCAGACAGCGATCGCCGGGGTCGACAAGCTCGTTCTGGCGTACACCACATCGACGCAACGAGCTCATAAGAGTATCCATACACAATAACAAGGAGCACCACAGTGCCTGTAAAACCAGTAGAGATTGAAGAATTTTCCAGTGCGGCAAAGGACGTCTACGAGGCAATTGTCATTGCGTCGAAGCGGGCCCGGCAGATTCACCAGGACATCAAGATCGAGCTCAGCCAGCGGATCGAAACGCTGAATCAGCTCACAAACACGACGGAGTCCGAAGAAGAGGTTGACGTCGCGGCAAATCCTGACCAATTGAGAATCAGCCTTGAGTTCGAGAAACGGGCGAAGCCGACGGACCTTGCGACACAGGAGACTATCGCCAAGAAGATAAAGTACCGTTACAAGGTGGTGGAGAAGCCGGAAGTTGAGCCGGTTGCCGAAGAGCCGGAGCCTGAAGCCTAAGGTGCTCGATGTTGCATGGAAAGCACATATTGGTCGGTGTTACCGGGGGCATCGCCGCCTATAAGGTCTGCTACCTCGTGCGGGATCTGAAGAAGGCTGGGGCTGAGGTCAAGGTCGTGATGACTGAGGCTGCCACGAAGTTTGTCACCCCATTGACGTTCTCCGCGCTCTCCGGCCATGCCGTGTTGGGAAATATCTGGGCGACAGACCAATCGACCCTTTCCAACATCGGGACACAACACATCGACCTCGCCAATTGGGCCGACGCATACGTCATTGCGCCTGCCTCGGCAAATACCATTGCAAAGATCACCTACGGTCTTTCCGACAACCTTCTGACGATTGTCGCTCTGGCCAGCCGCGGCCCGATCATTCTCGCGCCGACGATGGACGCTGATATGTACCTCAATCCCGTCACGCAACAGAATGTCGCCCGCTTGAAGGAGCGGGGTTTTTTCATCGTTCCCCCAGAGAAGGGTGAGCACGCCAGTGGACTCAAGGGTCCGGGGCGGCTTCCGGAAATTCGAGTCATTGTCGAGACCATCGAACGCGTCCTTGACACCACCATCCAAGATTTCAAAGGGAAAAGAATCCTCGTCACCGCCGGCCCGACATACGAAGCGATTGATCCGGTGCGCTTTATCGGCAACCGTTCGTCGGGAAAGATGGGGTTCGCTATTGCTAACGCGGCTGCACTCCGCGGTGCAACCGTCACACTCGTAAGTGGGCCTGTGCATCTTGAAACGCCTCGCAATGTCGAGCGCATCGACGTGGAATCGGCCGTGCAGATGCACGACGCCGTCTTCAAATATGCCTTATCGTCCGATGCTATCATCATGGCTGCGGCCGTCGCGGATTATGCTCCTGAAAAAAGTGCCGGGACGAAAATAAAGAAAGCCGCTGGCGCAAAACCGGTTTCGCTTCAGCTTGTTGAGACTCCGGATATTTTGAACTCCCTGGGTCAGAAGAAGAACAAGGGAACAGTGCTGGTAGGGTTTGCCCTCGAAACCGACAACGAGCTGCGCAACGCTCAGGAAAAGCTGAAGAAGAAAAAGCTTGATCTCATTGTTCTGAACTCGTTGAAGGACAAGGGGGCAGGATTTGGCGTCGACACGAACATTGTAACGATCCTCGACAAGAAGGGAAAGACCGCGAAACTGCCGTTGATGCCAAAATTTGATGTCGCGAACGAAATTCTGAACCGCCTGAAGAATTTACTGTAACCTGAATAGGGATGTGGTCGGGCAACGCTCCTGTTGTTGTGTTGCCGCGTGCCTCATCCTTTTTTTACTTCTCTGCATCACGCTCCGCCCTATGCCAGACACCAACAACGAACTTCATCACATCCTGACCGATATTCAAAGCGTGCTGCGGCAGGAGCAGGAGCTGTTTGGCAGCACGTTGTTCACAGGCCCAGCACCCCCACAACAAGAGCCAGACCAAAACGCCATGGCATCCCGGAAAAAGGTACCTGTTGTTGAACCAGGAGTTGATCTCTTCGGTTTTGCGCCTCCAACAGCAACGACCCCACAAGAGCAACTCCTTCCCTATCCAAGTGAACCCTGGGTTGGATCAAAGAATCTCGACGAACTCAATTCCATGATCTGCACCTGTGTAAAGTGTCCGCTTGGAATAACACGCATAAAATTTGTTTTCGGCGTTGGCAACCCCAATGCCGACATTGTGTTTGTCGGAGAAGCTCCGGGAGCAGACGAAGATGCACAGGGTGAACCTTTTGTGGGACGAGCCGGTCAATTGCTGAACAAGATACTCGAAGCCATTCAATTCAAGCGGGACGAAGTCTATATCTGTAACATCCTGAAGTGCCGTCCTCCGAACAATCGGGAGCCGCAGGTGGACGAAATCGATCAGTGTGAACCGCATCTTTGGAAACAGCTTGAGCTACTCAAGCCAAAAATCATTGTTTGCCTTGGGCGGGTTGCTGCACAAACGCTTCTTCGTACAACCGAGAGCCTGGGCGAGCTCCGCGGCAAGGTGCATAGTTATCGCGGCATCAAGCTAGTGGTGACATACCACCCCGCCGCCCTGTTGCGCAATCCGAATTGGAAGAAGCCAACGTGGGAAGACGTGCAGTGGATACGAAAAATGCATGACGAGATGAAAACGACGAGTGACCCGAACGCGCTGTAGGTTCAAGCGGTAGGCGGGGCAGCCCCCAACGCGTTGCGTCGCGACATGGAGGTTGTCCTCACACATAACGATTGTCATATGGAAAAGCCACAACAATTTGTAGCAGGGCTTAAACAAGCCTGGCGCGACGAGATGCGCAGCGCCAAGAATTATCACGCTCTTGCTCAACGGGAGAAGAATTCGGAGAAAATGGCAATCCTCATACGGATGGCAGAAGCCGAGGAACGCCATGCTGAGCGTTGGGCAAATCGCCTGCGCGAGCTCGGAGCCAATCCGGGTGTTTACAAAGAAACTTTCTCCGAGCGCGTTCGCCGGTGGATTTTGGTGAAGAGCGATTCCACGGTTGCTGCAAAGATGCTGGAAGCCGGTGAGAGTGAGGCGGACAAACTCTACGATCTGCTGCTTGAGACGTCACAATCAGAAAAGGACAAATCGTCATTTCTTGAAGCACAGCTCGAAGAGCGCGCCCACTCCCGTATGCTTGGCGATTTTGAGGCGCAACCAGGGCACCCTCAACGCAAACTTGACACGTTGCTTCGTCGCGAAACCTGGCATGTGCGGGCCGGCGGATGGATCGGGCAGGCGATCTATGGTGTCAATGACGGCCTTGGTGCCGCTTTTGGCGTGGTCAGTGGCGTCGCGGGGGCAACGCAGGCCAATGGGGAGTTCGTCCTCCTCAGCGGATTTGCCACCATGGTGGCGTCTGCCCTCTCGATGGGAGGCGGCGCATATCTTGCGATGAAGTCCGAGCGTGAGGTGTACGAGGCAGAAGTTGAACGCGAGCGCCGGGAAATCGAAAGCAATCCGAAGGAAGAAATCGAAGAGCTTGAGTTATTCTATCAACTAAAAGGCTTCACAGAAGACGAGGCCAGATCAATGGCCCAGCGGCTCTCCGAAAAGCCGGATCAGTTCCTCAAGACGCTTGTGCATGAAGAACTCGGACTCTCAGAGGAGACGTTTCCGAACGAATGGCGTTCAGCAATCAGTGCGTCACTCAGCACTGCCATTGGCGCCGCGGTGCCGGTGCTCCCTTTCCTTTTCACCTCTGGAATGACGGCGCTTCTGTTCTCTCTGGTTGTCAGCACGGCAGCACATTTTCTTGTCGGAGCTTCGAAGGTGCTCGTCACGGGTCGTTCATGGTTCAAGAGCGGCATGGAGATGACGCTCGTTGGCCTTGGCGAGGCGGCGATCACGTTCGCCATCGGTCTCTTAGTCTCTCCCGCAATTCGATAACAGGGAACCCCTGCATATAATGATCGGCAAATTCATATCCCGGGAGCCCGAGATCAAAAAAGACTCTTTGCGGATCCCGGTGTAATTCTTCGAACTCATCGCCCGCGTAGCTGTTGGAGAAGTGTTCATCTGACTTGATCTTCACAAAGGAACTAGCGATTGCACAAGCGACTTGAACCAAAACTTTTTTCTGTTCTCCGCAAAGGATACACCCGACAGCAATTCATGTCGGACCTCGTTGCAGGACTCATTGTCGGCGTCGTGGCGCTCCCCCTCGCGATCGCGTTCGCTATCGCCTCCGGTGTTAAACCGGAACAAGGGCTGTACACCGCAATCATCGGTGGATTGATTGTCTCGGTGCTCGGGGGCAGCCGGGTTCAGATCGCCGGCCCAACCGGAGCGTTTGTTGTCATCGTTTACAGCGTCGTGCAGAAGTATGGCTATGACGGACTTGCTGTGGCGACGACGATGGCGGGCGTTTTTCTCATCATAATGGGTTTTGCCCGACTGGGAACATTGTTGAAGTTCATTCCCTATCCACTCACCGTCGGGTTCACCAGCGGTATTGCGCTAATCATTTTCACATCTCAAATCAAAGACTTTCTCGGACTGCATATTCATAATCTTCCTGCGGATTTCGTCGAAAAGTGGATTGTGTATGCACAGAGTCTCTGGACATTTGATCTCAATTCTCTTCTTGTCGGGCTCGGATCGTTGCTGCTGATTATCTTCTGGCCGCGCATTTCTCACCGTGTCCCTGGTCCGCTCGTGGCGCTTCTTCTCGCTACCGCGGTTGTCCAGATCTTTCACGTTCCGGTTGAGACCATTGGAAGCCGGTTCGGCGGTGTGCCGCACTCTCTGCCTGTGCCGCACCCTCCACACGTAACATGGAAAATGATCACAGGGTTGGTCTCCCCCGCGATTACCATAGCGTTGCTGGGGGCTATTGAATCACTACTTTCAGCTGTCGTTGCCGATGGCATGTTGCGAACGCGTCACCGCTCCAATATGGAGTTGCTGGCCCAGGGGGCGGCAAATATCTTCTCTCCGATGTTTGGAGGAATTCCGGTCACCGGGGCCATCGCACGAACCGCAACCAACATCAAGAACGGCGGACGAACTCCTGTTGCAGGGATTGTTCATGCCCTCACACTACTCCTCATTGTGTTGTTCTTTGGACGATGGGCGGTCCTCATTCCGTTTCCCGCACTCGCAGCTATTCTTGTGGTTGTTGCCTACAACATGAGCGAGTGGCGATCATTCAAGAAGGTTCTTCGCAGCCCCTTGAGCGATGTGGCTGTCATGCTCGTCACGTTTTCGTTGACCATTCTTGTTGACCTGACCGTCGCAATTGAAGTCGGTATTGTTCTGGCCGCTTTACTCTTCATGCGGAGAATGTCAGAGGTGAGTCAGGTCAACGCAATCACGCGCGACCTGCAGGATGAACGGGAGGAAGAAGAAACGGCCGTGCCCAAGCCCGTTATTCCAGACGGCGTTGAGGTGTTTGAGTTGTACGGGACGCTTTTCTTTGGAGCGGTCGACCAGTTCACCGAGTCGATGCGTTTTCTTGAGAACAAGCCGAAGGTCTTGATCCTGGAAACACGGAACTTGCTCGCTGTCGATGCGACGGGACTACGCGCTTTGGATGAACTGGTCTATCAATTGTCCCAGCAGAAAACGCATTTCCTCCTTTCGGGCATTCATAAGCAGCCGCTGTTCGCGATGCAGCAATCGGGTCTCCTGGATCGCCTCGGCGAAGATAATGTGTGCGGCAGCCTAGACGAGGCGCTTCAGAGGGCGCGGACATTGACCGATCAGAAAGCAGTGTAAAGAAGGTAGAACAAAGTATCTAAAAGTTTGGTAACGAAATTGACCGGGAGCGTGTCATGAAAAGCGTCCTTGCTGTTCTCGTGGGGTACCTGGTGTTTGGTGTTTCTGCCATCCTCCTTTTCACAGTTGCTGGTGTTGACCCGCGGCAGGAGCCCGAGCTTGGATTTCGCATTTGGAGTACCGTCTATGGAGTCTTCTTCGCCCTTGCGGGCGGCTATATTGCAGCACGCATTGCCGGAAAGAAGGAGATCACACACGCCAGTGCCGTGGCGTGCATTCTTGCATTTCTTGCGACCGTGTCTCTTATCGTTCAGCCGGGACATGGGTCGCTGTGGTGTCAAATTGCCGCGCTCGGATTCATGACTCCCGCGGCAATTCTCGGGGGTATAGTTCGAGCACGGCAGGTGAAGATCAAAGACTGAGCGTTGTCGTCGCTAAGCACTTGCACGGGGAAATTGTTATGAAGAGCATTTCTCGCGTTTTCATGGTTCTTCTGTTGTCGGGTACCGGCTCACTCGCCTTGATGGCGCAAACGCAAGGCCAGCAACAATCCGCCGGTCCAAAGCTCTCCTACGAAGAAGAGATTGCAGCCTGGCATCAGCAACGCATTGCCAGCCTCACGCGTCCTCACGGCTGGCTCTCTCTTATCGCGTTGGATTGGCTGGAGGAAGGAGATAATCCTGTCGCCGGGTTTGGCGTCGTGACATTGAACAAGGGAACGGTCTCCTACAGATCACTGCCAGACATTCAACCCAGACTTCGCGGTGAAGTATTTACGTCTGGGGCGCTGATGACAGATGTGGACAAGATTGAAGTCGGGTCAAAAGCTTTTGTCGTCATCAGGCGGGGCGAGCGTTGTGCCGTGCGAATGTGGGATGGGAACGCAGAGACGCTCAAGAAGTTTACAGGTATAGAGCGCTTCCCGCTCTCCAAAGAGTGGAAGATAGAAGCTCGATGGGAAGCGTACGAAAAACCAAAGCCGATTAAAATTCAATCGGTCATACCGGGTTATGTGGATAACTATATTGTGCCGGGCGTCGCCATTTTCGTTGTCGACGGCAAAGAGTACCGGCTCGAGCCAGTTGGTGAACCAGGCGCGCGCCAGCTGTTCTTTATCTTTGCGGATGAGACAAATGGGGGCGACACGTACAGTGCAGGACGATTCCTCTATACCGATCCTCCAAAGGATGGCAAGGTTGTGCTCGATTTCAACAAAGCAACCAATCCGCCATGTGCATTCTCGCCGTACGCAACCTGTCCGCTCCCACCTGCGTCGAATCGTTTACCTGTGCGCATCGAGGCGGGCGAGAAGAAGTTTGGAGATCATTGATTTTCGCGTACATTGAGCAAAAGGAGTAAGAGTATGGCAGACCCTCGACGAACAGTGTCTATGGGTGAGCAAAGCCTCCCGAGTGAAGGTCGTGTGCCGCCTCAGGCGGTCGACGTCGAAATGGCGGTGCTTGGAGCAATGCTTCTCGACAAAGGGGCAATCGCCAAGGCGATTGAGATTCTCGACGATTCGTCATTCTACAAGCCGGCACATCAACGCATTTTTGCGGGGATGGTTGCCCTGTTTGAGAAAAGTGAACCGGTTGATCTTATCACTCTCGTCGAAGAGCTTCGACGGCGGGCAGAGCTCGACAAGATAGGCGGTGAGTACTATCTCACCGAGCTCACCACACGAGTGACAACGGCGGCAAATGTTGAGTACCATGCGCATATCGTTCTCGAAAAAGCGCTGATGCGTCAGTTGATCTCTTCGTCCTCCGAAGTCGTTGGGCGCGCATACAGCGAAACGGAAGATGCGCTGGACCTGCTTGATGAGGCAGAGCAGAAGATTTTCCAGATCTCTGAACAACGGATGAAGAAGAGCTTCATCTCGATGAACACAGCTGTTCATCAGACGATGGAAATGCTCGAGAGCATTCACGGCAAACACAGCGGTGTCACGGGTGTGCCGTCTGGCTATACCGAGCTTGATAACTACACGGGCGGGTTCCAAAACTCTGATCTGATTATCGTTGCAGGGCGACCCAGCCAAGGCAAAACGGCACTCGTTCTTTCCGTCGCGCGCAACGCGTCGATTCTCCACGAGGTCCCCGTTGCCTTCTTCAGTCTTGAAATGTCCAACCAACAGTTGGTGTTGCGCCTGATTTGTGCTGAGGCTCGTGTCGATGCTCAGAGTGTTCGAACCGGCCGTTTGCCGGAAGACGAATGGCGGAAGCTCAGCAC
>JBGPAN010000130.1:0-9305 GCA_041480785.1 Bacteroidota bacterium
CGCGGACTTCAAATCCGTTGTTTCGGATCGAGAGATTCGAAAGGTGGGTTCGATTCCCACCCGTCCCCGCTCCTCGTTCTCAGTTTTGAGAATTAGCTATTTGACATTTGCCTCGGTTTTCTGCTACTTGCACGCAATCATCTGACACCGTTCAACTCCTTCATCACAGAGCGGTTTCTCACGGAGGCATGCAGGTATGTTCCAGTCTGCATCCAAGTTCCCTCAACGAATTCTCTTCATCCTGATTCTCCTCGTCATTCTCATTCATGTGTCTGGTTGTGTCTCTCCTCGTGATGCGTTGCGATTGGAAGCTGCTGCGAATTGTCCTCTGATGAAAAATCTTCAGGACAACGATGAGGATCTCTTTCAAATAGAAGACGGCACAGGTGCCGTTGGGGAGGCTGCGGCCTGCCCTACGTGAGGGTAGGGCCATGTTTCAGGTGAAACATCGACATACGATTTTTCTCCCCGCTCTCCTCCTTGCAATATGTTCCGCGTCGTTGCAGGCACAGGGCTACGATGATGCCTTCGAGATGAAAAGCAAGCTCAAGGTGGAGCTCCAGTACGCGGACTACGGCGAGTATGAGTATCCCGAGCCCATCCTGTACCACTACGGCATCAGCGAGTACAAACAGATTGAACCGTACATCGCGAACTTTCCGGAAAAGCGGGCGTTGGTGAAATACACGCGCCTCGTCGGCGACAACACTTCGCTCGGCGTCAAGTACCAGTTCTCAGATCTCAAGCAGACCGCACAGCAGCATTTCATCGAAACGAAACTGACGCAGAACCTCAGCGAATCAACCATCGGTTTGCTCTCCCTGCAATTTCTGCATGATTCCAGGGGCTACTCCGCTTATCAAGGGGGTGCCGGTGCCCTTTGGGACATCAGTGCATTGACCTCTGTCCAGGGGGATGTGCAATATTTCTACAGGGGTCCTGAAGCAGAGGTGGTCGGCGGGAAGATGGGGACGGTCAATGCCCGATTCAAATTCCGACAGGTTATGACTCTCTCGACTGTTCTCCTCACCGAATACAGTTTCTACAGTGCAAACGGCAATACGGTGAAATTCACATCGCACACCGGAGCCCTGTGGCTGAGCCAGTTTCTGCCGACCCAGACCGCGGTGCACCTGGTGGGACGATACTACACAAACACAATGGGGATTCGCTCGTTTGCGCCTTCGATTGAACTTGCCCAATACATCGATTGGGCAACGACGGTTTGGCTGAAATTCCGTTACTACAAAAACAAAAGCAACAACGTTAGTCTGGGGGAAGCAAGTGTTGTCGTCCCTGATGGACTTGAGTCGAGATCGTTCAGCCTTCAGCTCAATCGCGAGATGAGCCCGGAGTTGCTCCTGTACGTGAAATACCGCTACTACGGCAGCAACATGCACGTGCAAATGAATACCTATGTGATAGGAGGCGTGTACTCTTTCTGATGAGGCGTACCTTATGAACCGCAGGACATTGCTCGTGCTGGCTTTCTTGTTGATCTCTGCCGGTCTGATGTTGCAGCGGTGCGGCAGTCCGCCCCCAACGATGCCGGTTCCTGCAACGGGAGCCATTCGGATACTTGCGATGGACACGGCATCCATACGCTCTATCTGGTTCAATCTGGATGATGTGCCATATGGTATGCACCCGAATCCATATGTTTTGGACGGTGTTGTCGTTGGCATCCACAAGCTTCTTGTCTTCGACCAGCAGAACGGTGGCACATCGACTATGATTGAGGTTGCTGAGAATCACCGGGCGGAAGTGAGAGTCACGCTGCTGTCGGACGGCCCCTACGTTGGAAAAATCGCACCGAAGTTCTCCGCAACAACTATTGACAACCAGAGTCTGGCACTCTCCGGAATGAAAGGCAAGGTGGTCATGCTTGCCTTCTTCGAACACACGTGAATAGAATGCATCCAGACGGAGTTGCCGTCTATTCAGTGGCTTATCAAT
Source organism: Bacteroidota bacterium (assembly GCA_041480785.1). GTDB lineage: Bacteria > Bacteroidota > Ignavibacteria > UBA10030 > UBA10030 > UBA9647. Next base: position 1,957 of record JBGPAN010000130.1, read on the forward strand.
GTAGCGTTCACTCCTGATCAACTCACGATCATAGCGGTGAACAACACCTCCTCAGTCACCTGGCTTCGCAACTACCGGGCTCAGACTGGAATCTCTTTCCTGTTTGTCTACGATCAGCAGAGCGACTTGACCCACCTTTACGAGGTTGGAAGTTCCTTCGGGAACAATCCTCCATCCTATCTCATTATCGACAAGGCCGGGATCGTACGATATCGGGTTGACCAAAAGTATAATCAGTTCGACGAAATGAAAGCAATGATTGAAGGACTTTCAAAACAATAAGGGAGGAGAGTAAATTATGGACAAGAACGCAAGAATCGTACTCGGGAGGATGCTGTTGCTTCTCTTGCTCTTTCCCTGCATGGCCTTAAGCCAAAACTCAGCCGCGTCAACATGGGAATCCTTAGGTCCAGAGGGGGGCTACCTTACTGCACTTGCTCAGAATCCCTTGACCGGTGATTTGTTTGCAGTCCCTTATGGATCTCCAGCGAGAATCTACAAGTCAACCAATGAGGGCAATACGTGGCAGAAGGTTGCGGAGATCAATGACGTCATCTATTATTTGATCGTTGATCCACAAACACCGGCAAACATGTATGCTGCATCTTCTTATCTCGGATACGAAACGAGTCTGCGGATATACAAGAGCACAAACAGCGGCGTGACGTGGACGCAGAAGGTCTTTGCCGGAGAGAGCGCGACGGGCTATCAAATTGCGGAATTCACCATGGACAAGAGTGACCCGAGCAAGCTCTCTGTTGTGGGCTACTGCTACAGGTGGGATGGCTCAACGAACATTTATCGTCCTTATGTCTGCAGGTCAAGCGATGCAGGGCAAACCTGGACAGTGAGAAAATTCGACAACGTTTCCTCCGATGATTTCTATGCCTATTGCATGGAAACAGATCCTTCTGCACCAAATACTCAGTTTTTGGCCGGTTACCTTAGTAACACGGGCGGCAGACTCTTCAAGACCACTGATAACGGAACTACATGGACGAACATTACTGGAACAGTCATACAAGGGTATGTCTACGATTTGCTCATCGATGGTGCTTCACCCAACAAGATCTACGCGGCAAGCTACTCCGGAGTCTACAGAAGTACAGACAGAGGAGCTACGTGGCAACGCAACAACGGAGTTGCAACGGGGCTAAAACTCCTCTTCGATCCACAGAACAGTTCCATCCTTTATGTATATGGCAATGGCTTGCCGGTGTATCGGAGCACTGACGGCGGCGTCAATTGGATGGCGTTGAATTCGCAGATCACCGGGGGAACGGTTACAGGATTGGTTGTCAATGCTTCGATGACAAACAAAATCTATGTGACCACCCACGCGGGATTCTACCGGTCTGACAATACCGGCCAGGACTGGACAATGACAAATGGCGGGATGCTCTGTTCTTACGTGCCAACGTTGAAATGTGCGCCATCATCACCCAGCACATTGTACATATCCTTCATGTATTCCGGATTCTACAGAACCAACAATGCTCTGGCTTCAGCGACGGGCTCCGGGATCAGTTGGGAAAAAATGCCTGAGTACTCATACTGTGAAGGCATCATGCATATGGATATCAGTACGGCGAGTCCGCCGGTCTTGTATATCCAGGAAGGGGCGGGTTGAGGGAACACAGGGCTCTTCAAGAGCACAACTGGCGGGTCCAGTTGGAAAGAACTCGATCGATCAATCAAGTCATACAATTTTAAGTATGCAGGCTCGCTTTATGAGGTCGGAAGTATGTTGGACCAGACTACGCAGGTCAACCGCATGACCTTGAGAAAGAGCACAAACGACGGCGGGTATTGGGATCAGTTCCTTCTGTCGGATGTGAATAGTTGTGCCTACTCGGTCTTGCCAAATCCAGTCAATGACAATGTCATCTATGTGGGGGGCGAAATCGCATCGAGTAACGGCTCTACGGTTGCCACGATTTTCAAAACGACGGACAAGGGAACGGCGTGGACAAGAATTGGTATGAGTACCTTCACACAATCGTCCGAAAGAGTGAACGTGCTACAAAGTGATATGAACAATCCGAACCGAATCTTTGCAGGAACCAACTATGCATTGTTCCGGTCAACCGATGCGGGAGCAAGCTGGTCAAAAATCATTAGCAATGGTGATGTCAATTCTGTCTTGATTGATCCGTCGAACGCCAACACGATCTATTGTACTACGCGATATAACGGCGTTCAACTGTCAACTGATGGCGGAGCGACCTGGAAAGATTTCAACGAGAACCTGGGCAGCATGCGCGTTGAGTGCATGGATTTTGATGCTACAAATGGCGCTCTCTATGTAGGAACCACCGATTATGGTGTGTTCCGACGATTTGTTTCCGGAGGAGGTGGAGTACAGCCGCCGCCAAGTTCCTGGTCGTATAAAGCCAACACAGGCAAGAATGCAACCGTTGCCGTTAACGCATCGATCGATCCGAAAATCGGAACGCAGTCGCTCAGAACCGATGATGCAATCGGTGTCTTCTTCTCACGCGGAGACAGTTTGATCTGTGCAGGGTACACCCTTTGGAAAACAGGTCAAAACACGGCGATCACTGCGTGGGGAGATGACGACCAGTCGACCATGAAAGACGGATTTGCCGAAGGAGAAGCACTGAGATTCCGAATCTGGGACGCTACTGCAGGAAAAGCGTACGATGCTGTTGCTCAGTACTCCCTGGGGTCAGGTTTGTTCACGGCGAATGGCCTTTATGTACTGAGTTCACTGACTGCAACGACGATCTCAACGCATCGCATTGTTCTCCAGCAAGGGTGGAATATCATTTCGAGTTACATTACACCTAGAGACTCGACGCTTGATTCAGTCTTTGTCAAGATTCGCCCGCGCATGGTGATCGCGAAAAACAGTGCCGGCCAGGTCTATTGGCCTGCGTATAGCATCAATACGATCGGCAAATGGAATCAGCGTCAAGGATATCAGATCAACATGCAATCCCAGGACACTCTCACAGTGTCAGGTGATGAGATCAATCCGCAGCAGGTGACTCTCACCCTGCCGCAGGGATGGAACATGGTTGCCTATCTGCGCAACTGTGGCATGAGGGCTGACTCTGCACTGGCCTCAATCACTGCCGGTCTCGTCATTGCGAAGAACGGAGCGGGCCAGGTGTATTGGCCGGTGTATGGTATCAATACGATTGGAAACATGCGACCCGGCCAGGGATATCAGGTATATCTCACGAGTAGTGCAACACTGGCGTACCCGGCAAACACGGGCCCGGCGCCACCCGGACAGCTGACCAAGTTGCAGTGGGCTGCTACGCGCCAGGAGGCGGAGGCGACTCACTTCTTGTCTGCTTCAGCCCGAACAGGTGTGAATTCCACGCTGCTGATTGAAGGGTCAGCGTTGAGGGATGGTGATGAAGTAGGAGCCTGGACTTCTTCCGGTTTGCTGGTCGGCAGCGGTGTCGTGGAGAACGGCAAAGCAATTCTGACCGTGTGGGGAGATGATCCCTCCACAGACAGCAGAGAGGGTGCCCGCGAACATGAAGCGTTGTTCCTGAAACAATGGCTGCAAGCTCAGCAGAAAGTTCAATCGCTTGAAATCACGGGTATTCTCGATGTTCTCGGCGGTGGTACCAAGCAGGGTGCTTTGCACTTCGAAGCAGACGGCGTGTCGATGGTTTCCGTGAGCGGACAGGCGAGCGTTGTGCCGGCATGGTTTGAGTTGGGGCAGAACTATCCGAACCCGTTCAATCCCACAACAGCAATAAGCTATCAGCTGCCAGCTATTAGTTTCGTGACGCTCCGTGTGTTCGATATGCTAGGACGAGAGGTCGCGACGCTCGTTAACGAGATATGTCAACCGGGAGTGTATGCAGTTCATTGGGATGCTTCGAGCTTCCCGAGTGGAGTCTACGTGTACCGCCTCCAGGCCGGCGCAAATGTCGCGTCGAGGAAAATGGTTCTTGTGAAGTGATCCTTCGCAGGAAGATGAATGAGACACGTGAAAGATCTGGATGTCAGTGCAAGAATGCCCAACTGTGAAGCTTCCTCATCAATGACATGCTACTCATGGAGCAGCCATGAAACAGTCTCGGTTCTTGTTGGTGTTGTTTCTTTTTCCTCTGTTGCTCGATGCGCAGTCGCTCCCGGCGTCCTGGGCCTTTCGCAGCAACACTGGAAAGAACGCCACGATTGCGGTAAATACGTCGATCAACCCGCGCATCGGTAATCAGTCGCTGCGCCCCGGTGATGCGATTGGAGTGTTCTTCAAGAGAAACGACACTCTATGTTGTGCAGGGTATACGGTTTGGCAATCACAAAACGCCGCAATCACGGTGTGGGGGGATGACGACCAGACTCCTCTGAAAGATGGATTCGCTGAGGCGGAAACGATCAACTTTATGCTCTGGGATGCAGTGGCAGCGAAGTCATCCGCTGCTACTGCCCAGTTTTCCATGGGGACGTCAACATACTCAACGAACGGCATTGCTGTGCTGAGCTCGCTTGTTGGCGCACCGATCGTACAGGGCGTAGAAGATATCTCCGACCTGCCGCACGGCTTTTCCCTGTATCAGAACTATCCGAACCCATTCAATCCGTCCACAACTGTCGAACTTGAGATCCGGGAACACGCCAACTATCGGTTGACTGTTACGGATATGCTTGGCCGGAAAGTGTCGGAGTTGATAAACGGTCCTTTGACGGTTGGAAAGCACCTGGTCCGGATCGATGGACGGAGCCTCGGCTCCGGCCTCTATTTCTACAGGCTCGAGGGGAAACAAGGGGTTCTCTCCCGTGCGATGGTGGTTGTGAAATAGAAGGGAAGGCGTAATCCTCACCATGTCATAGACGCTCACTCGTCGCGAGCGAGGAAGCACGCGGTGTGCATCATTGCCCCCCATGTCTGGCACTACAGAAAAGGAGGAGCAGATGTCACTGGTGAAGCAGGTTCCCGCCGGCAAAGGGGGGAAAAGATATCGTGGCGTAATCGCCCTTTGCTTCGCAATGTCTCTGATTTGTCAAACAGCTCCGGCGCAGGAGGTCGCCCTCGACCTCAAGGACGCTCTGCGCGAGGCTGCAGTCATCGTCACTGCCAGAGTAATGCACCTCCGATCTGAGTGGATTGACGATGATCGGGGAAGACACATCTATACCTCTTCTGATCTCCAGGTTCTCACTTCGCTGAAGGGGACAACACCATTCCAAACCCTTACCCTCACTGTCGTCGGGGGCACTGTAGGCGACATCACGGAGGTCGTCTCGCCGTCCGTTGCCTTCGCTGATGGAGAGCAGTGTCTCTTGCTGCTGACGGAAGGGGGGCGCCAACTGCTTGGGTCGAATCGTGGAAAGATCAGTTTATCTCACGATCAGGTTTTCTTTGATCATCAGGTAGTCCCCGCTGCACTTTTCACTGGCGTCGTCGAAAAGTTCATTCACGATCCGGAAATCCCGCAGTCATTTCAGCAGGTACTGCAGCAAGCCATCAATGATGCTTCCTCATCTCTGAAGAGAGCCCCGCGTCCACAGAGCACCCAGGACCTGACTCCCGTTATCCAATCTGTCACTCCTCCAAAAGCGTCTGCCGGGACATCGACACTGGCAACGATCAAAGGAAGGAACTTCCAGTCTGCCCGGGGGACAGGGCGGGTTGAGTTTTTCCGCTTTACCGGAGAAGCAGGTGTTGAGGCGCAGATTACGTGCTGGTCGGATACGCAGATCGTTTGCGTGGTGCCATCAACGCTTCAGGCAGGAGCATCATCGGGTCCGCTCGTTGTAACGGCGGCGAATGGACTGGTAAGCGCCCCATTTACGTACATGATTACGTTTGGCTTTCTTACCGTTGACTGGCCAGGAACCAGTCCTGTTGTCACCTATCTCATCAACCCGAACTACACCGATACGACGGGTTTGAATGCGGCAATACAGAGAGCAGCCCGGACGTGGAATACTGCCGGGGCCAATTTTTCATTCAACTACGGTGGCGCCCACAGCGCGACAACCTCCTCGTTCAACGGCCGAAACGAAATCCTCTGGGGTACAACAGCGGGATCGCTTGCAACAACATACTGGTGGTACAGAGGATCGAATATGGCCGAAGCGGATATGGTCTACAACACAGCGTACCAATGGAGCACATCCGACACGCCGAATTATCAGGCCTATGATGTTGAAACGCTTGCACTGCATGAATTTGGCCACTACCTCTCCCTCTCTGATCTCTATGGCGATCTTGGGGACAATGAGTATGACCGTGGAAAGGTGATGTACGGTTATCGTTCCAGAGGGATGATCCGTCGGTCTCTTCATCCGGATGATGTGGAGGGGATCCGATGGATCTATGGAACCCCGGGGAGTCAGGTGCCGACTCCTGTCATTTCACCCTCGTCTGGGATTTTCCCGCCCTCATTTGCTGTGACCATCCTTTGTTCAACCCCCGGTGCGAATATCAGGTACACGATGGATGGCACCGAGCCTACGATGACATCGACCCCCTATGTCACTTCGATCCCGGTGAGCGGGACGGCAAATGTCACAATAAAAGCGAAGGCGTACAGAGACGGCTGGGTTGCAAGCCAGACAGCGACTGCTCAATTCACGTACCTCGTTCACAAGCCGGTTTTCGTCGCAAAGTTCCGTGACACTACGATCGCACAAAACCAAACATTGTCCTTTGCTTATCGGGCAACGGATTCCAACAACGACTCACTCACGTTCACTCTCGTCAATGCGCTTGCTGGAGCAACGCTTTCGCCGGGCGGCCTGTTGACCTGGACGCCGACGTTGATACAGGTCGGACCATTCTCAATCATCATCGTGGTCAGCGATGGCATGTCTACGGACACAGCCCGCGCGACCATCACCGTCACCAAGCTCAACAAGAAACCAGCGATGGTTTCACGTGTCCCTGCTTCTTTGACTCAGGTCTCCTTGAATCAGCAGGTCGCATTCAGCGTCACAGCGAGTGACGACAATGGTGATCCATTGCTCTTTGCATGGAAGGTGAACGGGATAGTGGAACAGAATGGTCCGGACAACACATTCTCGAGATTGTTCAGCGGGACGATTGGGTCCACACAGATCGTCCGGTGCATATTCTCGGATCCGGATGGCGCGAAAGACTCGACGGAATGGAGCTTCACCCTGACGAGGGCGGACACGGTACTTGCTCCTCCGGCCAATTGGTCATATCGGACTAATACCGGGAAGAACAGCGTGATAGCGGTGAACACATCGATCAACCCTCGGATAGGCAGTCAGGCATTACAGTCTGGTGATGCGATCGGAGTGTTCTTCAAGAGGAATGACACTTTGGTGAGTGCGGGGTATAGCATCTGGCAGGGACAGAACGTGGCAATCACGGTCTGGGGAGATGACGA
>JBGPAN010000131.1:0-9200 GCA_041480785.1 Bacteroidota bacterium
ACAAAGGAGGAGGCAACGAAGTTTCTTGATGAGGCTGTTGCCAAGTACCCTGACGATCCTTCGGTCAACAGTGCGTATGTGCGGAAGGTCATCAGCACGAAGGAAAACGTTGACAAAGGCATCGAACGATCAGAACACATGAACGACCTGGCGGTGTACAATCCCGACCCGGCGAACGTCAAAGATCTGGCAGAACTGTACGCGCTGAAGGGACAATTAGCGAAAGCAGACAGTGTGTACGGCAAGGAGTTCATCGATGGAAGAGTGTCGATGTTCGTGCGCAATATTCTTCAGTACGCGACCTTCTGGTCGTCGCGCGACACGAACACGGGAAGCGCCCTTGCGATGGCGGATCTTGTTGTGAAACTCAAGCCCGACGAAGACTACTATCTGCGTCAATCAGCCCAAATCTACTGTACTTTGAAGAATCCGGAGAAGGCCATGGAAGTGTATGGCCCGAAGTATGCGGAGAAGTACACAGCGGATGCGAATAAGCTGATGCTCTATGCAAATTTCTGGGCACAGCAAGAGAAGAATCTCGACGGCGCTTTGGCGGCGGCAAAAAAATCCACGGAGCTTACAGCGTCGAACGCTCAGTGTTGGAACGCGGCTGCTCTCGTCTATCAGAAAATGAAGAAACTTGATGAGGCTATCAAGATGATGCAAAAAGCAGTCGAGGTGGCCGGTGAAAATCAGAAGTCGTTTTATAAGAACAAACTCGAGGTGTTGAAAAAGGAAGCCGGAACCATCTAGGACTTTGTGGCTGTGATTTCCACACAGAAGGTGGAGCCGTTTCTCAGAAACGCTCCACCTTCTTCGTTTTCTGCCCATTATCTCGACTTCCTAGAGTCTTTCTCCTCAGTGAGGCTGGTTGCTATTCAGTCTCGGTTTTTGTAGCTTGCCACTTGCCGATCGTTGCACCGTAAAGGTTATCCTCCCGAGAGCAATCGAGATTGGAACACCATGCACCGCATTGCAATGTATCTTCACTCCAGTGCGTTCAAGACGGGACTCATGCTCCTGTTCGCTGCATCGCTGATCCTCGGTGTCCTTGCTGGAGAACTCACACTCATACGAATAGAGAGCTCGGCTCTCTGACTCTCTTGCATTGGGATCGGGTAATCCCAGAGCAAATATGAATAGCAGAAAGTCCCAAAAGACCCACGCAATCCTGCGAAAAATTCGATCTCCCTTCGTAGCGCTCTTTGGTCTCATCCTCCCGAACAGCTACTTTCCTGTCATTTCCACCAAAGAGATCTATGGTGGTCCGCTGAAGCAGGTGTGCGTCCCCGGCTTGAACTGCCATGCCTGCCCGACCGCCATGATGGCTTGCCCCATGGGAATTATTCAGCAATTCGCTGCGGTCCACAAATTCCCATTCGCAGTCGCAGGCTTTCTAGGGGGCATTGGGATAATCTTCGGCCGCTCTATGTGTGGTTGGCTTTGCCCTTTCGGATGGATTCAGGATCAAATCTACAGGATCAAGAGCAAGAAATTCAAGATCCCATCCTTCCTAAAGTATGGCAAGTACTTCTCGCTCGTCATCCTCGCACTGATTCTTCCTTATTTCACAGAAGCACATTGGTTTTCAAGAATCTGTCCGTGGGGGACATTGATCGCAGGCGTGCCTTGGGTGATCTGGGATCCAGTCAATCCGGTATATGCGTTGCCGGTGATCGAGCCGGGTTCGTTGGGATGGCTGTATATGATGAAGGTGAGCATTCTTGTCATTTTCCTCGCCCTCTTCGTGTTCACGAGCCGGCCGTTTTGTCGTACACTCTGCCCATTGGGGGCAATCTACTCTCAGTTCAACAGAATCAGCTTCATGAGGCTCGAGGTTACGGGAAAATGTGTGGGTTGCGATATGTGCGTAGATCTATGTCCTGTGGAGATCAGCGTGGCTGACGATCCGAATTCTCCAGACTGTATACGTTGTCTTAACTGCACTCTATGTAACAATGTCCATATCCGATGGGGCTCGACTCCTGAATCCGGTAGCAAACGAATTGTTGCAGCATCTTCCAAAGGTTGACAAGCTTCTCGAAGAGCCGCGCCTGGCACGGCTGCTTGTCGCGTACCCGAGGACGCTCGTGGTGGAGGAAATTCGTCTCTATCTCGATGAGTTCCGCGCGAAAATCTTGAGTGGCACTCTCTCTGCTCTCCCACAGTACGATGAAATGATCCTGCAGCTGGCCAAGAACATCGATGCGAGGCTTACTCCGGGATTGCGCCGGTGCGTCAACGGGGTTGGCATCGTTTTGCATACAGCTCTTGGGAGAGCTCCGTACGCAGCATCGGCTCGTGAAGCGCTTCGGGGCGTGGTGGAGAACTACAGTACATTACAGATTGATCTGGAGACAGGGAAGAGGGGAGACCGCTACAAAGAAGTTGAAGGACTTCTGCATAAGATTACGGGGGCAGAGGCTGCGGTTGTCGTGAACAACAACGCCGCCGCAACCATGCTTATTCTTAATACGCTCGCGGAAGGGAAAGAGGTCATCGTCTCGCGCGGAGAACTGGTGGAAATTGGCGGATCCTTCAGGTTGCCGGATGTCATGAAAAGGAGTGGAGCGACATTGGTCGAGGTGGGGACGACGAATCGAACGCACCTGAAGGATTATCAACAAGCAATCACTCCGAACACCGGTCTGATCCTCAAAGTGCATCAAAGCAACTACAAAATTCTCGGATTCACGAGTCAGGTGTCGATTGAAGAGCTCGTGCCGTTGGCTCATCAGCGCAACATCCTTGCTGTGGATGATCTTGGAAGCGGGGCGCTTCTTGATCTCAGCCGCTGGGGGCTGCCGAAGGAGCCAATGGTGCAGGATTCGGTCGCAGCCGAAGCGGATGTCATTTGTTTCAGCGGGGACAAGCTCCTGGGCGGACCTCAGTGCGGCATCATCATCGGCAAACGGGATGCAATAGAGAAAATCAAGAGCAACCAACTCACGCGGGCATTTCGCTGCGATAAGATGACATTCGCGGTTCTGGAGGCGACGCTGCGACTTTTCCTCGACGAGAAGAAACTCTTCGCAGAACATCCGGTGCTCAGAATGCTGACGATGCCGGTGGATGAAATCCGCAGTCGATGCGAACGCCTCAAGGAAAGCTTGTCGGTTGTGCTCCCATCTGATGCGTCCATTGAAGTCGAACAAGACTCGTCAGAAGTGGGAAGCGGTTCGCTTGCGGCGGTCTCCGTGCCGACGTGGGTTGTCTCTATGACGATGAGCTCAATCCATGCAGAAGAGATGGCTCGCAGGCTTAGAGTCGCACGAACACCGGTGTTCGGAAGGATCAAGGAACAGAAATTCCTGCTGGATGGGCGGACCATTCGAGACGATGAACTTGAGCTTGTTATCGAAAGCTTCAAGGAAATACTGTCGTAGAACCTCAAAAATCTCACGCAACATGCGAGACGCGCGAAGGATGCAGTGGTAATCAGAAAAATGCGCTCTTCGCGAGCTTTGCGATCTCGCTCTTTGAATCCCGCTCGTTAGCGGAATCCTGAAAAGCGGGACTTCGCACAAAGCGCTCGCAATGACACGCTCCTCCTAGTCATTGCGAGGAGTCTCGCTGGTTTTGAGCGGGACGACGAAGCAATCTATACCAGAACCCTGTCATTCCCGTCCCGAAGGGATCCCTTCGGGAAATGCTTCTATCGGGAATCTCCCGCTCTTAGGATCCCGCATCGTGCGGGATCCCAGAAAGCGGGACAGAACTGAGCTTCACATTTGCTCGTGGCCGATGCAGTTCACGTACTGGATCCCCGCTTACAACGTGCCTGCACGCCGAAGTGCGGCGCACCTGCGTGCCGGAGCACTCCGGTGCGTAGGCACGTTTCGGCACGCAGGCGTGCGGGGATGACAGAAAAAGTCGCTTCGCAGAAAACGCTCGTAATGACACACTCGTCCTAATCATAGCATTGAATGAAATGAGCGGCGCTCTGACAAAGCATATCGTGTTGGGAATGGCAGGTCACATCGACCACGGCAAAACGTCGATTGTGAAAGCGTTGACGGGCATCGATACGGACCGATTGAAGGAGGAGAAAGAGCGTGGGATGACAACCGATCTCGGTTTCGCCTTCCTGGGAAACGAGATCGCAATCATCGATGTACCCGGCCACGAGAAATTCGTCAAGACAATGGTTGCAGGTGTAAATACGGTTGACATTGCCCTCCTGGTTGTGGCTGCTGATGATGGAGTCATGCCGCAGACGCGCGAGCATCTTGAGATCCTAAAACTTCTTCAGGTGCCGCTCGGTCTGATTGCACTCAACAAAATTGATCTTGCCGAAAACGAGTGGCTGGAGATGGTGAAATCGGATCTGCGCGCACTCGTTCGCGGGACATTTCTCGAAGATGCTCCGATCATTCCAATCAGCGCTGTAACAGGAAAGGGGATCGAAGATCTCAAACGGGAAATTCGGGAGCGTGCCCGCTTGGTTCAGCAGCGGCGGGATAAGGGCGTGTTTCGCCTGCCGATAGACAGGGTGTTCACCATCAAGGGATTTGGTACCGTCGTTGCCGGAACCGTTTTGGGAGGAAGCGTCAAAGTCGATGACTCTGTAGAACTTCTTCCACACGGCAAAACGGTCAGAGTCCGGGGCCTTCAAGTGCACGACCAATCAGTCACGGAAAGCAGCGTCGGATTACGAACTGCAATTAACCTGATGGGTGTCGAGAAAGAACTAATCGAGCGCGGCGATGTTCTTGCGCAACCGGGATTCTTCAAGCCGACATCCATGGTGGACGCGCAATTTGCCTATCTCTCCGGGGAAAAGGCGAAACTCGAGAACCGCACGCGCATCCGTTTTCATGTTGGAACGACTGAAGTGATCGGTCGGATCATTTTACTGGAAGGCGATGTTCTGCAGCCCGGAGCTGAGGGATTTGTACAAGTGCACTTCGAAAAGCCGATCGTCGCGGACGCCGGCGATCGGTTCGTAGTGAGAAATTACTCACCTGTGCGAACGATTGGCGGCGGATCGATTCTGGATGTCCACCCCCAGAAACACAAACGCTTCCAGCAAGATGTGCTTTTGCGACTCGCTCAACTGGACAAAGGTGATCCGGAACAACTGGTGATGGAGCAAATGCTGCGGTCAGTCCATTCCTTTCTCTCAGTCGCAGAACTTGCGAAGCTTGCCAGCGTTCCACCGGATGCATGTAGGGCTCAACTTGATAACCTCCGGCAGCAAGGCAACGTTGTGCAGCTCGAAGCAGATGCCTGGTATGCTGCCTCGCACCTCAACAATCTGAAACTGAGAATCACAGAACTCCTTGGCAAACTCCATTGTGAAAATCCACTCAAACTGGGTTTCTCTGCAAGCGAAATCCATTCGCGGGTAAAGCCCGCAATAGAGAGAAAACTCTACGATCATGGATGCAAGGTGCTTCAGAATGAAGGACAAGTCGATCTTCATGGGGACCGGATCTCGCTGCGTTCGCATATAATCCAACTTTCGTCCGAGCACAAGGCCATCAAGGAGAAAATAGAGAAAGCTCTTACCGGCTCGCTTCTTATGCCGCCAGGTCAGCGTGACATCACCGCCGGACTTGGCAAAGATGGAGAGAAAGTGTTTTCCCTGATGATCGAGGCTGGCGATGCTGTACGACTCGAGCAAGATATTGTTATGCATCGCAGCGCAGTCGAAAAAGCAAAACAGGAGATAGCAAAGTTGCTCGCAATTAAGCGCCAGGCGGGACTGGGAGAAATCCGTGAATACCTCGGAATCACGAGGAAGTATGCCCTGCCGCTTCTTTTGTATCTTGATAGTGTTGGGTTCACAGAGCGTGATGGAGATGTGCGGAAACTTCGGTGAACACCATGACGACGATGGACACTCGTGAATTGTTGCAGAAAGTCGGTGTGAACCTTGAGCTGCACGATCAGCTCATCACGTACAACAATAAATTGTTCGAGGCGACGATCCGGTCGGCGCCTCATCGTCCGACGGCCATGGAATACTTCGATTGCGCCTTTCATGCATCGCATGCCAGTCGGGTCGGCGAAATCCTTGACTATCGAACAAAAGGGGGAAAGTCAATTGGGACATTCTGCATCTACGTGCCGGATGAGATTGCTCTGGCTGCAGAAGTTCTCCCGATCCCTCTCTGCGGCGGCTCGCACTGGCCGGTCGATTATGCTGACAAGATGTTTCCGCGAGATATTTGTCCCCTCATTCGGTCAACCTTCGGCATGGCATTTAGCGGAACGTGCCCGTACAAGAAGCTCAAAGATACGACAGTAGGCGAAACGACGTGCGATGCAAAGAAGAAGGCGTGGGATCTGCTCGGTTTCGAAGTGATGGAGGTTCCTCAGAAGAAAGCTGACATCGACAGAGACCTGTGGTTGAGCGAGGTCATTCGGTTTCGCGGTTTTGTCGAAAAGCTATCCGGTATAACGGTGACCGCTGAACGTTTGAAAGAGACGATCAAACTGGTGAACAAGCGGCGCAGAGTCCTTCAGACGGTGAATAATTTCCGTCGGCTGCCGGATCCGCCTATTTCGGGGCTTGATGCGCTTCTCGTGTCGCAGGTCGCCCTGAGTCAGGATATTCAGACATTCATCTCGGGGTGCGAACGGTTGATCGATGAATTGCAGAAGAGAGTCGAGCAGGGTAAATCTGCATACGAGCATGCAGGGCCCAGGGTCATGATTGCTGGAACACCTTCCCCCATGGGAAATGCAAAGGTTCACTTCGCGCTCGAGTCATCCGGCCTTCGCGTTGTTGCCGATGAATCCTGTACAGGGATGCGGTACTACCGTGACCTGGTCGATGAATCGCCCGACGATATCGACGGAATGGTGAAAGCAATCGCCGACCGATATTTCTCGATCGACTGTTCATGCTTCTCGCCAAACAAAGAACGGATTGAAAACATCGTCAGAACGATCAATGAATATCGTATCGATGGCGTGGTACACAATATCTTGTCGTTCTGCCATACGTACAATGTAGAGGCCGGGATTATTGATAAAGCTCTGGCAAGAATTGAAATCCCCTCCCTGAAAATCGTCACAGACTACTCGTTTGAGGACATCGAACAACTCAGAGTGCGGATAGAGTCGTTCAGTGAACTGCTCAAACCGGTGATGACATAGGAGTGTGGATATGCTGAGTTGCGGGATCGACATTGGTTCGACAACGATTGAGGTAGTGCTCCACAATGGAGAGCAACCTGTTGGTACGCGGATTGCCCGGTCCGGTGCATTTCCTGCTGAGCATGCAAAGAACGCGTTCCATGAGCTCTTGTCAGAACTGAGTCTTCAGAGATCTGATATTGATCGGATTGTGACGACCGGTTTCGGCAGGAATTATTTTCCAGGTGCCGATCGAGTTGCCTCCGAAATCACTTGTCACGCGATTGGAGTCTTCGCAGAGATGCCAGTTGCGCGAACGGTGATCGAAATCGGCGGGCAGGATTCGAAAATGATGCAGCTGGATGAAACGGGAAGAGTGAGGGAGTTCGTCATGAACGACCGCTGTGCTGCCGGTACAGGGAGATTTATTGAGACGATTTCGCGTACATTGAACATCCCCGTCGAGGAGACCGGCCCGCTTGGGCTGACGGCAGAACAAGCGTGCGAGATATCGTCGATGTGCGCAGTATTCGCTGAGTCTGAGATCGTCGGTCTGCTCCATCAGGGGAAGACTCCCGCCAGTGTGCTGCGCGGAGTCTTCAATTCTGTGGCGCGCCGGATATTAGGGATGGCTGGAAAAATCGGACTACGGGATGAAATTGTCTTCACCGGCGGCGTTGCCCGTAACGCCGGTGTTCATAAGGCGCTTGAAGAAATCACCGGGCAGACGATCCGGGTGCCCGCCGAGCCGCTCTTTACGGCTGCGCTTGGCGCGGCGATCCTCGCAGGGCGAGAGGTCGTCGGTACAAGCCGGATCATAACATCATCGGTTCAAGAGGTTGAATGAGCGACTTGGATCAACAAGGGGCAACATCAGGTGGCGAGCGAATCCGCCTCATGGGTTTTGCCCTCTGTCCTGGTTGAGCCGGAAAGGTAAGTCCCGCCAGGCTGGCGGGATTGCTCCATAGGCTCCCGCGCGTAACATCGCCGGATTTGTTGGTCGACATGGACACCATGGACGACGCCGGAGTGGTACGCCTTTCAGCGGATCTTGCGCTCGTCCAGACCCTCGATTTCTTTCAGCCGATCGTCAACGATCCGAAGACGTTCGGTCGCATTGTTGCCGCTAACAGCCTCTCCGACGTGTGGGCGATGGGCGCGAAAGCTCTGACGGCAATGAACATTCTTGCCTACCCCTCGAAGAAAATGCCTGTCAGCGTCGTCGAAGAATTGCTGACCGGAGCGTGCGAGAAACTGCAAGAAGCCAACGTCATGCTCGTCGGCGGTCACTCGATGGAACTGCAGGAATTGTTTTATGGAATGAGCATCACGGGAACAATACACCCGGACCGCGTGCTGACCAATGCTCATGCACAGGTTGGCGATCAGTTGATCCTGACGAAACCGCTCGGAACTGCCGTCTACAGCGAAGCGCTGTACAAGGATGGTCTCTCTGATGCGCAGTACCGGGAGTTCAGTTCAAGCATGGAACGATTGAACGTCTACGCGTCCGAGGTCTTCTGTCAATTTGATGTCAGCGCAATGACAGATGTGACCGGGTTTGGACTCATCGGTCATGCGTTGCCGATCGCGCGTAATGCCGAAGTGACTGTTCGAATCAAGATGAACAACGTTCCGTTCTTCTCCAGCTTCTTTGAACTGATGAAACAATTTCTTCCGACTCAAACGTGGAAGAACACGGAATACGTTGGACCGCACCTCGGGAGAGAGGAAGGGGTTTCGGATGATCAGTACGCGCTTGTGGCTGAGGCGCAAACGTCGGGCGGACTGCTCGCGGCCGTGCGTCCCGATCAGGTTGAGCAGGTTTTGGCAGCACTCCATGCGGCGGGTGATGCAGCAGCAAGAATCATCGGTGAGGTGGAGCCGCTGCGGATCTTGGGAGAGGGAAAGAAAGAGTATATTCGAATCACAAAAGAATGATTACAAGTATCTCAAAAATCGGTGTCACTCCCGTCCCGAAGGGATCCCTTCGGGAAATGTTTCTATCGGGAGTCCAGAACGCGCCGTCTGGATTCCCGCTGATGACGTGCGGGAATGACAACTATTCTTGGGGATGTGTTTTTGAGATGGCTTCTAGTATTTCGGTTTTCGAA
>JBGPAN010000132.1:0-9152 GCA_041480785.1 Bacteroidota bacterium
GTCAAGATGGTTACCGTAGGAGGTATCGCAGCAGCGATTCCGGCAGTTGCGCCAGGAAATATTCTGGGGCAGGACAAGAAGCCACCCCCGAAGCCTGGCACCAATGTCAAAGATGCGTTGAAAATCCCTCGCAATGCTGCCTCGATGCCGGGAAAAATGTCAGGCGCAGTTGTGCAGACATATCACGACGGCTCGATTGCGAACGACAAGGTTGATCTGGCAGTGGTCGACAACATGGTGCGGAAGAGCTTGATGGAACTTACTGGAGCGTCGACCGCCGCTGCAGCGTGGAAGAACTTCGTCACGCCTGAAGATGTCATTGGACTGAAAGTGAATCCAGTCGCCGGCAAGACCCTTTCCACGAGCCTGGAAATCACACACGCAATCATCAGGCAGCTTGAAGAAGCCGGAGTCCCAAAGAAGAATATCGTGATCTGGGACCGGAGGGAATTTGAGCTTCACGAAGTGGGCTTTACCTCTGAGAATTTCCCCGGTGTCAAAGTCGTTGGGACGGAGCGAAAAGACGACAAGGGATCCTACTACGACGCCAATGGCGCGCTCTATGGGAAACAGATGATCGATGAATCGTGGTACTACTGGGCCGATGTCGAGCAGAAGTATGACGCAGAGACAATGCCCTACATGATCAATGAGGGGAAGTACTCCTATTTCGGAAAAATCTGTACGAAAGATGTCACCAAGATCATCAACATTCCGATCCTCAAAAACGCAGGACCAACTGTCACGTTGTGTCTCAAGAACCTTGCCTTTGGCTGCATCTCGAATACAGGAAGACTCCATCAGCAACTGTGGGCAGAGACCTGTGCAGAAGTGCCGGCGTTTGCGCCCATTCGCGACAAAGTCGTGCTCAATATCGTTGACGGAATCAAGGGATGCTACAACGGCGGGCCCGGAGCGGATCCAAAGTTCTTCACGGAGTACAAGACCGTCCTCGTCGGCACGGATCCGGTCGCGGTTGATCGGATTGGATACGAAATCGTGCTGAAGAAGAGACTCGAAGAAAAGGTGCAGAAGGCCGAAGCACCGGTTGGCAGAAAGTTCATGGAGCTTGCTCGGGATCTTGGTCTTGGTGTCGCCGACCTTGAGAAGATCAATCTTCAGAAGATCAAACTCTCATAAGCGCGATGCGTGTGCAGGTCTCGATATTCTGTTTGCTTCTCTGCGCGATGGGTGGCGCTGCTGTGGCGCAGGAAATGCCAGTCCTCAAACCAGGAGATCTTTCCGGCGGAACGATTCTCTCGACGGACTATTACACAGGGCAGGCTCTGTACGGCTATATCGATGGCGGGGCAGAGCTTTACTTGGAATACGGATTCAAGAAGCTGGGTAGGCAGGAAGTCCGGTCATCGGAAGAAACAATCGTCGTCGAGATCTATCAGATGGCTGGGGTAAACGAAGCGTATGGGATTTTCTCCGTCCAGCGGTTCAAATGTGTGGCTGTGGATTCTCTCTCCCCCAATACGTGTCTCTCCAAATACCAACTGCAGGCTGTTGTCGGGAATTGCTATGTAAGCATCATCAATGAGACTGGCTCCTCTGTCGCTCGAAAGGGAAGCATTGAAATCTTCCGTGCGATTCAGTCGAAGATCAAACCACTTCACATGAAACTTCCTTCGGTATTTCAAAGTGCCGAATTGGCTTCGCATCTTCGAAACCTCATCATCGCTTGTGGCCAGCTTGGAGTTCAAAATGGATTCTCCGACTGGGACGCCTTGTTTCAGACCATCCCCCGATTCTCCTAACGCTGCTGCCCATCGAAATTGGAGGCGAGCGTCTCTCGATTGCACATCTCAGATTTGCCTCGGATAGTGAGAGCAAAGAGTTTTGTCGTCTCGCGGGCTTCACTGATGTGTCCGTCGGTTCGATCCGCACGTATGAGTCTGGGGGAATCGCCCGGCTCGTCCGACGACTCAACAATGAAGAAGTCTATTTTGGAGAGACCACGATCGCATTCCCGGGTCGAGAGTCTTTGTTCATGCTCCTATCGAAGTAGCCCTTCAATAAGTCGATTCTCCTCTTGAACTGTCTTTTCAAGAAAAAACAACGGACCAAACAATGAACAGCTCTATCACGACCTTTCTGATGTTCGATGGGAACGCCGAAGAGGCGATGAGGTTCTACGTTTCCCTTTTTGAAAACTCAAAGATCGTCCAGATTGTAAGGTACAAGGCAAACGAAGCCGGGGCGGAGGGGACCGTCATGCAGGCATCGTTCACCCTCAATGGACAAATGTTTATGTGTATTGATAGTCCAGTGAACCATGGCTTCACATTCACCCCCGCGATGTCGCTTTATGTGAATGACGGCTCAGAAAAAGAGATCGAGAAACTGTTCCAGCGACTATCGCAGGATGGCCAGATCTTCATGCCCCTTGCGTCCTATCCCTTCAGCGAAAAGTTCGGCTGGGTGGCTGACAAGTATGGCGTTTCATGGCAGCTGAACTTCAGGAAGTGAGATCGGACACTATTCTCCTTCCACGCTCTGCGTGGGAAGAAACCCGGCCCCCGCCATTCGTTGAAACGAACGGCTTTATTGGTTTCTAAACCCTTCGGGTTTCGTTCATCCGGAGCCGTCGACTTTAGTCGATGGCTGGGTGCTTCGGTCTGCTTGCAGCATCCTTCGACAAGCTCAGCATGACAACACGTGTTGTCGGGGAATTCAGACCCCCACGCCTGATGCTTCATTCAGCGCCCTTGCCTCCCATCTGCAACTTTAGTAGCTTCAGGGGCCAACCGGCGCACTCTCTCTTCCTTTCAGCACCGAGCACAACTGATGCCAGTGTCTTCCCCATTCTCTCTATCCAAATGGTATCTCGACTGCGTCACCGATGAGGGAGACGCGTTCGTCGGGTATTCTGCGTCGCTTCGGTGGAAAGCACTGTCTCTCGAATACTCCAGTATCCTTGTCAGACGCACAACAGGTGAAATCCAAACAAAGGCAACTCTGCAAGGGGGGAAGCATCCGGTCGTTTCCGGTGATTCATTGCGATGGAATTGTCCCGCACTGAAGCTCGAGGGGGAGTGGCAAGCAAAACAGCAGCCCATCAGCTGCAAGGTCTTTCGGAATTCCGATACTCCGCTCGATTGGCTATGCCTACAACCTCACGGTGTGGCCGAGATCAATATTGTTGGGCTCGGCACGTTCACCGGATTCGGTTACGTCGACTATCTCGACCTGCCTGCTCAACCATGGCAACTTCCACTCGACGAGCTTCGATGGGGGAGATACCTTTCTGAGGAGCACTCGATCATCTGGATGGATTTCAAAGGCCCGTTTCCTGAGACAATAGTCTACCACAATGGGGCTTTGTGCAGTGGCGCATGCGTTTCGGATCATGGTATTCTCCTTGGAAAAGAAGCGGGCGTCCTTTCATTCGAGGAAACTCAGGTCCTTCGCGAGGGAGCACTTGTCTCCACGGCGCTCTCTGTTATTCCAGGCATCAGTAATCTCCTGCCCGCAGGAATGCTTAACACACGCGAAAGCAAGTGGCGTAGCCGCGGAATTCTTAGAATAGGGGACTCAACAATCAGTATGGGGTGGACTGTTCACGAGATCGTACGATGGCTATCTTCGAAATGATCATGGAAATCCGGGAGTAGAAGCATGCAGATTGTCTCAGAACGTCTCGGAAAGATCATCTATGGATTCATCTTTGTCGTTGTGCTCCCCGCTTTCCTCATCGCATGGGCGAAGATGAGCGAACCGTATGTTCCGCTCCCCGTCGTTGGCTCGTTCGCGATCGGAATGGTTGTCGCGTTGTGCGGTGGACTCATGATTGCCGCTGGCGTGATTGCTCTCAGGGTCCACGGAGACGGCCTTCCGATGAGTCCGTTTCCTCCGAAGCATTTTGTCGCGAGCGGGATCTACAAATACGTTGCACATCCGATCTATGTAGGTTTCTCAGTCCTTTGCGTTGGCGCATCGATCGCAGCACAATCGTCCAGCGGATTTTGGTTTGTCTCGCCGGTAGTGATTCTCGGCTGCGTTGCCCTGGTGCAGGGATTCGAACAGCAGGATCTCATCGATCGATTTGGCTCATCGCTGCCTAAGCCCCTGATTCGCATCCCGACCAATGACGACAATCCGCCGGGAATGTGGGAGCGGCTTTCCGTGTACTTCCTCGTTTTTCTTCCTTGGTTAATCCTCTATGAGGCAGTAAAGGTGATCGGCGTTCCAAATGATGGTGTGAGTGTGTTCCTTCCGTTTGAAAACAACCTTCCTGTCTTGGAGTGGACGGAGGCGGTTTACGTCAGCGCCTATCTTCTGGTTTTTCTCGTGCCGTTCATTGGTGCTTCGCGGCGAGCCCTTCGTGAATTTTCCGTTGCAGGTCTGACTGCAACTGCCATCATCATTCTGATATTTCTTACGATCCCGATCGTGGCAACTCCGCGTCCGTTTGTGCCACAGGGGTTCTTCGGCGATCTCCTGCAATTCGAGCGCGCCAAGGATACTCCGGCCGCCGCGTTTCCTTCGTTTCACGTCCTATGGGCACTTCTCGCAGCCCGCGTCTATGCCAGCCGGTTTCCCTCGCTCAGGCTCGTTTGGTGGACATGGGTTTCTCTGGTCTCAGCAAGCTGTATTGCCACTGGCATGCACGCCATCGCTGATGTGTTGAGCGCAATCGTCGTCTATTTCTTCGCTACGAGGGTGAGCAGTGTGTGGCAATTCATCCGTTCGTCTTCCGAGAAGTTTTCAAACTCGTGGAAGGAGTGGCGATTCGGTCCGATTCGAATCATCAATCACGGCATGTTCGCCGGCATTGGGACGTTTATCGGAGTAAGTATCGTGGGATTGCTGATAGGACCGATGCACGTGCCGTCGGTTCTGATTGTGGCTCTCTCAGGACTTATCATCTCTGCCTTGTGGGCTCAATTCATCGAAGGTTCGCCAAAGCTTCTCCGCCCGTACGGGTACTACGGCGGTGTTGTCGGCGTAATCGTCGGCGCATTCCTTGCCAGTTCGCTCGGTACTAATGTCTGGCTGCTTCTTGCTTCGTTCTGTGTGGCAGGGCCATGGATCCAATCGTTCGGCAGATTGCGATGTCTCATTCAGGGCTGTTGTCATGGTCGTGAGGCTACTCCTCAAATTGGGATTCGCTATTCCCATCCACGATCACGTGTATGCAGACTTGCCAACCTCAGCGGTGTGCCGATCCACCCAACACCGGTCTACTCAATTCTCTGGAACGTCGTCATCGCGTTCGTGGTGACCCGATTGTGGTTCGTGCATGCATCGTTCGCTCTGATCGCAGGTGTGTATTTGATTCTCACCGGGTTAGGCAGGTTTGTGGAAGAGGCATATCGGGGGGAACCGCAGACGCCGATCCTCGGCGGCCTTCGGCTGTACCAGTGGATCGCGATTTCGAGCGTTGTCGCCGGGGCAGTACTGACCGCGGTTCCGGCAACTGGTGAAATTCCTGTGCCTCAATTCTCATGGGAATCACTGATCGCAGGTTTTGGATTTGGTTTGTTCACGTGGTTTGCGCTTGGGGTGGATTTCCCCGACTCCAACACACGATTCGCGCGGTTAGCGTAGCGGGATACCTCCGCAAGGTCGGGAATGGGCCTGAGACCGTTGTCGGTGTGGAATACTTCCGAACGATCGGATTTGTGCATTCGAATTCCGGGAGGTATCTTACACGGAAGAGGCGTAAAAGGGCATTTCTGCGTTTTTGCGCGACAATTTCTCCCAGTTACGGAGACTCACTCATGGAAATTGACAAGGTTCTCGCTGCGAACAGCCAACCTGATGAAGCGATTCGCTTGTTCTTTGAGCGCCGCGATCCTATTTCGATTCACACCCTTGCTTTTGCAGCCCATCAAGTGCTTTTTGATTTATCGAGAGCGCATCGGTCATCTACACTAATCGTCAGCGGTCTCAAGGATTCCTACGGTGCTCCGCCTGAGTTGACAAAGGAGTGGCATAGAATACTCAAAGAACCTGCCAATTTCTTCAAGCATGCTGATAAGGACTGCTCCGAGAAACTGGATTTCGATCCAGAAGTCACGACGGCCTTCCTTTTTGATTGCACGTTCATGCTCGAACACCTTGGACACACAATCTCCGATGAAGCCGCAGCTTTCAGACTGTGGTTTTTTCTCAAATATCCGGATGCATTGATGGATGGTCCTATCAAGGCCAGATTCACTCAACTTACCGCTGATCTTGTCGATCCAGATGATGTCGACTCGTTTCGGCGGCTTCTTGATGAATGGAAGCGCTTGAATGATAGGCGCTAAACAACGGACGCATAACGGCAAACGGCCACTCGTGGGCTAGTGTGGGCGAGCTCGTTCCAAATCGACGTTGTTGCAAAGCAACGTTGACCTTGTTCACTCGCTCAATGCCGTTGCTCACACAATCGTAGACAGAAGGAGTTCGCAACGGCCCTGCGGTTTGCCTAAACGTCATGTGAAAATGCGCCGCACCTGGAAATGGCAGGCTGGCTATATGAGGTGATCAAGGTTGCGGGATCCATGGACCACGCGATGTATTTCAATATCCTGGCCACGGATGATGTAGAAAACGAGGTAGGTTTCAATGATCAGGACGCGATAACCGTACTCTCGTAGCTTCGGATGTCGTGGCATTCGTCCTAGCAACGGATTCACCTCAAGTCGCCCGATTCGCTCGTCGAGCTTGTCCACAAACGATAATGCTCGGCTCGGGCTATCCTGAGCTATGAAATCGAAGATCGAAATCAGATCGTCCTGCGCAATTGGGAGGTAGCGCAGCGTATATTTAACCGGCATTGGTTCTTTGACGAAGTTTGGTCATCATTTGTCTGTGGGTGATGCCCTTCTTCCCTGCTGCCGACTGAGCTTGAGCGACACCAAGCTTCTCAAACAAATCAACTTGCGCTTTCAGGTGTTCATAATGGCTGATGCTCATAACTACCAAATCGCCTTCACCGTTGGTTGTCAGATAGACGGGCTCGTCCTGTTCATGACAGATCGATGCTATTTCACGAGTTCGGTTGCGCAAGCTCGAGATGGACTTAATGATCGGCATAGAGTCTCCTCCAAGTTGAACATACAAATTAGCTCACAATTTTGACATAATCAAGTATTGGTATGCGACGCACTTCACATAACGGCAAACCGCCCCCGATCAGCAGAATATCGGGGCAGGCGCTCGTGGGCCAGAATGGGCAGGCTTCTATGTAAGGAGTCAAGCCTTGTATGCTATGTTTTGTTGTTTAACTCGGACTCCTTTGAAAACGACTGATCATTCAAGAAGGCTTTTACGAGTAGACGTCTCTGTTCTTCCTTGGGGTGTCAGGGTCCACACCCTGACACTTCTTCCCTCCATGATGGCCACAGAGGTTCTGCCAAATGGCGTGTGACACCCGAGAGAGCATCGCCAGCGTTGTCGCCGGGGCAGTACTGACCGCGGTTCCGGCAACTGGTGAAATTCCTGTGCCTCAATTCTCATTGGAATCACTGATCGCAGGCTTTGGATTTGGTTTGTTCACGTGGTTTGCGCTTGGCGTAGATTTTCCCGACTCCAACAGACGGTTTGCGCGGCTGGCATAGTGGGATACCTGCCGTTGGTTTGGACTTGGGTTTAGTATCCTTGGCGATCTTCTCGCTTCTTGTGCGGTTTCAAAGAATTCCGGATATCCGGTATTGCGCACAGGAATGTAGGGGATTATCTTGCACGTAGAAGGTGGGACAATAACGCACCCGTGCGTAGTTGCGCGGGGTTACCCCAAAGACGCTTTTCGGGAATTCTCACAACCAAGGTTTCGACAAAAATGACGACGAGCGAAGTCTACTTTGACCGCAAAGAGGCCGTTCCTGATGACCTAAGACTGAAGAGAGCTTTTGGCGCCATCCACCCTGCTTACAAAGAGATTCTCAAATTGATCGAAGCCTATTCGCGGGAGTGGAAGTTCTATGGGCCCAAGATTGGTTGGCAACTCAAAGTCACGCAAAAGGGGAAGGCCCTGTTTTATCTCACTCCGCAGGACGGATCATTCAGGCTGGGGTTTGCAGTGCGAGATAAGGAGAAGGAAGTCTTGCTTAACTCGAAATTGTCGGCAAAGGCGAAGGAGGAGTTGGCAGGAGCCAAAAGGTACCTTGAAGGGTATCCTTTGCGGTTGAAGGTCAAGAAGGAGAGTGACATGAGGGAGGTGCGCCTGGTTGTCGATACCTTGAAGGCATTGAGACCCTGAGAACAGGCCTTTGCCTAAACGCTATGCGAACTAGCATCCAGGCTGTTGCTCACGGGCTAGAGCGCCGCGGAGAACATTGAATTCAAATCACGTACGGAGGGGATTGGTGTATGATTAGCAGAATCTGGCATGGCTACACTACGAGGGCGAACGCAGCCGCATATGAGAACCTGCTCAAGGATGAGATCTTTGTTGGCATAAGCAATCGTCACATGCGAGGATATCATGGCATCCATCTGCTAAGACGTGACATTGCTGATGGTGTAGAGTTCATCACTGTGCACTTCGTCGGCAACGAACGAGCGCAACTTCATGTCGCACGCCGCGCTGTTGATGCTCTGTTGTTTGGTGAAGGCTGGACCTGAAATCGGCGCCGGGACAAGTCCGCGGAGGTAACGCGATCGAGTAAAGGAAAGCGAAACTATGGATCTTGGTATCATCATCATGACAGTCTCTGCCATTTGGTTAGGATCGGAGATCATTCTGTCACGCGTGAAACGCTCTCTCTCGACGGATGCGCGATTTGATAAATCGTCACTGAGAATCCTCTGGATAACCATTTTCATGTCGGTGAACATTGGGGTGGTGCTGAGTTTTCAGCGCGTTGGATACTTCGGCGGCGGATCCTCGGTGTTCCCGATTGTTGGCATCGTCGTAATCCTTTGCGGACTGCTTATTCGTTGGATCGCCATCTTCTCACTGAAACGACAATTCACTGTCGATGTGGCGATCACGAAAGATCATCGGATTGTCAGCGAAGGGATCTATCGTTTTGTTCGTCATCCAGCGTACGCTGGCAGCATTCTCTCTTTTCTTGGACTTGGACTGTGCTTCGCGAACGTTATCAGCCTCGTGGTAATCTTTCCTTCGATCTGTGCAGCATTCCTGTACAGGATTCGTGTTGAAGAAAAAGCACTGACTGACGCGTTCGGTGACGAATACATACGATATTGCA
>JBGPAN010000133.1:0-9082 GCA_041480785.1 Bacteroidota bacterium
CTGAAGAAAAACATTTTTGGTCGGCTCGGCATGAACCATACGCTTGCCTATCAACAGGGTATCTCGAACGTGGACAATCGAGCGTACGGCTATTCACGCACCGACACCGGATTCGTGCGAACGGACCAGAGCGTGACGAGCGCTGTGCTGGGAGACGGAGGCATTTACTCATCTGTCGACGATCTCTTCAAATGGGACCAAGCGTTGTATACCGAGCTACTTGTTCGATCTTCTCTTTTTAAAGAGGCGGTCACGCCCGCGAAACTGAATGATGGCAGTCGTACAACGTATGGTTTTGGTTGGTACATCGAGCCGTACAAAAATAGTACGAGGTTCTTGCACGAGGGCTCCACACGAGGATTCCGCAATGCAATCCTTCGCATGCCAGACCAGCAACTCACTGTCATCATCCTCACAAACCAAAACGAGGGAGAGCCAATTCAAATTGCACGGAAGATTGCGGATCTGATGTTGCTGAGGCAGACTCCCTGATCTGAAACAAAAACCGTATCAGCGTTTCTTATTCACCTGATCGTTGTTTCATCGAGTCGAGAGGAAAACCTATGAACCGCCGCGATACACTCAAACTCCTTGGATTGGCATTTGGCTCTGCTACCGTCCCGCGACTGCCCCGCTTTGAATACCTCGGCATGCCCAATGACCCAAGGGTTTTAGACAACCTTCGACTCCTTGAGGGTGAAGCTCCTGCTGTTGCGGCAGTCCGGTTCGAACGCGGCGGGCCGCGGCTTTACGTCAACGGAAAGGAAGAGTATCCTTTCATGGCGGGAAGCTCGGGACTAGTTCACACCATCAAAAGTTATCACGACTCAGGCATCCGATTTTTCCATCCGCTGATCAGTCTTGAAGATGGTTGGATTGGCCCAGGCACGTACGACTGGAGCCGCGTTGATCAGTATCTCGCGACGCTTCTTGCGAAGGTGCCAGATTCGATCTTCTACCTTCGTTTGCACCTCTATGCGCCCGACTGGTGGAAAGATGCTCACCCGGATGAACTTGTTCAATATGGATTGCCCGTCGAGAAAAATCTCTTCAAGATGGAGAAAATCATCATCGACAGCCGGTTGAACTGGAATGTCGTCATTGATGAGTACGCAGCATCTCTCGCTTCCGATCTGTGGAAAACCGAGATGGGAGAAGCACTCAGGGATTTTCTGCGACACATGGAAGCATGCCCACTAAAGAGCCGGATCATCGGTTACCATCTCTCCGGCGCCATGACAGCTGAATGGCATCATACCGGCTCCCGTCATCTCCCGGACTACAGCAAACCGATGCAGCGACTGGCCGGTCCCATCCCTTCTATAGAAGAGCGTATGCATGCCACACAGGGGTTGCTGCGCGATCCGGAGAAGGAACGGCCTGTTATGGATTTCTACAGGAAGTTCCATGAGAATACCACGGAAACACTGCTTCATTTTGCGGGAATCACAAAAACCGAAACGCAGCGACGGCTCATCACCGGCGCCTTTTTCTGCTACGTTCTCGAAAACGTTTGCGTGCAGGAAGCGGGCCATCTGGCCCCCGAAAAGATACTCGACTCGCTGGATCTGGATATCATTTCAAGTCCATACACCTATCAACATACCAACGTACCGGGCAAGCAGCGCTGGGAAAGCGATGTTGTTGACGATGCCGGGAATTGGCTCGGTCGCGCCCGCGGCGTAGGCGGCGACGGAGGTTACCGTATTCTCCTCGAATCGATCCGCCGTCACAAAAAGCTCTTCATTGCGGAGCTGGACCCCAGCACGTACATCGAGCCGGAAAAAACGACTGAAGGGGGCTCGGGCAAAGATACGGTTGACGGCACATTGCACATACTGCGCCGGGACCTTACACAGGTCTTTGCGCAGGGCAACGGAGGATGGCTCTTCGAGTTCGGACATGTTCCGTCGTTCAAAGCAAACAGGGGGTGGTATGACGATGCACCGATGATCGAAGAAATCCGATCATGGGTTGAGCTTGGGCAACGGACTCGCGCTAAGCTCGAGACGCGTTCCGTTGCAGAGATTGCCGCCGTATATGATATCAAGAGCTTTCTAGTCACGCAGCACTGGAAAGCTGAAGAGCCATACACCGGATTCGGCATTTCCATCACAGATTTCTTCAACCACTGGTTCTTGAACTCTCAGGCCCGGACGATTCACCGCATCGGAGCCCCGGTCGATTTCCTCTATCGGGCGGATTTGAAGAAGGAAGACGCTTCGCGCTACAAACTTCTTCTCATGTCCAATTTATTCTATCTCACCAAAGAGGAGGCGCAGCAGCTCAAAAACATCCTCAAGGGAAGCAAGACAACCGTCGTGTGGTACTATGCACCGGGATACGTCACGCCGGGTGGGTTTGCACCATCGCAGATGGAAGACCTTACCGGCTTCCGGTTCAAACGCATGGATCAACCAGGCCCCATGCTGATTCAATGCGACTTCGAACACGAAGGCGTGGCTGTTAAGCAGAAGTTTGGTGTTCAGAAGGAACACTTCCCGCGTTTTGCTGTGAACACTACGGATTTGTCCGCCGAGGTTCTTGGGAAGTGGACGGATTCAGATGAAACTGCCTTCGCACGCACTATGCACAACGGCTTTGAGTCTGTGTATGTGGGCAGTGCGCCCTTGCCTGTCGAAATCCTGCGCTGGCTGGCAGTAAGTGCCGGTGCGCGGTTGTGGAGTACCAAACCTGATGCAGTGCGTGCAACGCGCGACGCTGTGGCGATCCTCGCATCGAGCGACGGAGAAAGAACCCTGCGCCTTCCCGCATCTCTGGCTCCCGCGGAAGGTGGTGCCGCCAAGAAAGAGCATCAGCTCAATATGAAGTTTGGGGATGTGAGAGTCTTCGTGAAAAAGGTGTAGACTCTACATGAAGGTGATTGGTTTAGGCCGAAGGCCCATCCGCCTTCGGCGGAAATTGGTGAGCGGTTGATTGGTGAGTAGTGACTGGTGGTTTGAGGCGGATTGGCTTGGAGCTGCCTCAGACACTTCGCTTGCCGTCCGCCGCTCTGATTTCTTTTCTATCATTTCACGTCTCACCCCGCTCGTTTTCGTCTCTCGTCTTCCGATTTCCATTCTTCTTCCCATTGGCTTTTCGGAAAAAAATGAATACACTTCGATCTCATCTTATTCATTAATAGAGGTTATTACCATGGCAAAGCGCTCTCTGCTTCTTCTCTGTTTTGCCTTCTTCCTTTTGCAGCTCATGCTCGCCGATGAGGGAATGTACCCCATCAGCGAGATCTATAGGCTCAATTTGAAGGCAAAAGGCCTCAAAATCGACCCAAAGGCCATCTACAATCCCAATCGTGCCAGCCTTATCGATGCCGTCGTGCAGCTGAGCGGATGTACCGGATCATTTGTTTCATCCGAGGGTCTCATCATAACAAACCATCATTGCGCGTTCGGTGCCGTCCAAGCGGCGAGTACTAAAGAGAATGACTATATGACGTTCGGCTTCCACGCGCCAACGCAAAAAGACGAAATCCAGGCACGGGGCATTTCTGCACGGATTCTCGAATCGTATCGCGACGTCTCCAAAGATGTGCTCAGCGTTATCAATGACAAGATGGAACTCGCTGAACGAACGAAAGCGATGGACAAGAAGATCAGAGAGATTATTGCCGAGACGGAAAAGAAATATCCCGGCAAGCGAGCCGAGGTTTCTGAAATGTTCACGGGCAAAGTGTACGTGCTGTTTCTCTCAACCGTTCTTCGCGATGTTAGGCTTGTGTATGTGCCGCCGCGATCCATCGGTGAGTTTGGCGGGGAGAATGACAACTGGGTATGGCCGCGTCACACGGGAGACTTTTCATTTCTGCGTGCTTACGTGGCGCCGGACGGGTCGCCTGCAGAGTTTTCTACGAACAACGTTCCCTACCACCCGAAGAAGTTCCTCAAAGTGAATCCTGCTGGGGTTGAAGAAGGGGACTTTGCCTTTGTCCTGGGGTATCCGGGCCGGACGTTCCGCCACAGGACGTCTCATTATCTCGCATACGAAGAGAATCACCGGATGCCGTATATCGCCGATCTGTTCAACTGGCAAATCGCCACGATGGAAGAGATGGGCAAGAACGACCGCGCCATCGCGTTGAAGCATGATGCGCGTATCAAAGGTCTGGCCAACACCATGAAGAATTACCGGGGGAAATTGCTCGGCATGAAGCGCCTCCATATTGTTGAAAACAAGCAGGAAGAAGAAAAACTTCTGCAGCAATTCATTGATGCCGATCCGCAACGGAAAGCTCTCTATGGCTCGGTTCTCGACGATATCGGTAAGGTGTACCAGGATATGACGAACCATGCCGCCGCCGAGATGATCCTCGACAACCTCCGTTCAAGCTCCACTGTCCTTGGCTATGGATTCACGCTGTATGAGTCTGCACTTGAGTCGCAGAAGCCCGACCTCGAGCGCCTTCCGGCGTACACCGAGCGCAATCTCAACAATACGAAGACAAACCTGAAACAAGGTCTTCGTAACTACTATGAACCGACAGAGAAAGCTTTCCTGAAGCACATTCTTCTTCAGGCCCTGGCACTGCCCGAGAACCAGCGAATTGAATCGATCGATCGCCAGTTCAAGGGGCGCAGCGAGGAGGAAATCGACCGAACCATTGAACAGGCATTTGCTCAGACGAAGCTCACCGATGAATCCGTTCTCACATCCGCCTTTGGGAAGCCGGTGGCTGAACTCGACCAAATGAACGACCCGTTCATCCGTGCTGCAAGAATGCTCTATCCGACATACCAGAAGCTCCGGGAAACGCGTCAACAGCGGGATGGCGCGTTGTCGAAACTCTCAGCTCTTCTGATTGATGTCAAACAACAGTATCAAAAGACAAGCTTCATACCTGATGCAAACAGCACACTGCGGTTCACGTTCGGGCACATCAAGGGTTACAATCCGGTGGACGCGACATATTTCAAGCCCATTACCACTCTGACAGGCGTCGTCGAAAAAACAACCGGGAAGGAACCGTACGCAACTCCTCAGAAGGTCCTCGATCTTTACAGAGCAAAGGACTTTGGACGCTATAAGAGCGCCAAGCTAAAGGACGTGCCGGTAGCCATTCTCTATGATATGGATACAACGGGAGGAAATTCCGGAAGCCCTGTGTTGAACGCTTACGGCGAACTTGTCGGCGTCAACTTCGACAGGGCCTACGAAGCGACCATCAATGACTACGCCTGGAGCGAATCGTACAGCCGATCGATTGCGGTCGACATCCGGTACGTGCTCTGGGTTACCGAAAAGGTCGGCGGGGCAGATCATATTTTGAATGAACTGGGAGTAAAAAGTAACTGACCCTTCTATAGGAATTCGCCTCATGGAGGAATCGCAATGAAAATGAAAAATGTATTCTGGAGTGTTCAGGTGGCTCTCCTTTTGGTCCTTTTGCTCTTTGCAGTGGCCCCGGCCGCAGGCCAGGAGAAGCCACCCGATGAGAACCAGCTGATGGAAAAGAAGTTTGAGGCCCTGAATCATCGCATGGACCAGCTCGCAAAGTCGATCGACGATGTGCTTTGGTATGAAAAGGTTTGCGATGTTGCGACGATCGATAAAGTATTCATCGTTGGTCCGCCACCGGCAAAGGTAAAAAACCCTACCGCGATGGGGGCAAAGAATCCTGTCAAGTTCTGGTCGTACGTGTTCACCCCACAGAAACTCGATCGGAGCAAGAAGTACCCATTGCTCGTTCTTCCACATGGGGGCGTGCACGCTGACTTCACAACGTACCATACACATATCATTCGTGAGTTGATGGCGCAGGGATATATTGTCGTCGCTCCCGAGTACCGCGGCAGCACGGGATACGGCAAGGCCTTTTACGAGCAAATTGACTACGGCGGCTTGGAAATTGAAGACAACCACGCAGCTCGCGATCACATGGTCGACAACTATGATATTGTCGACGCAAATTGCGTTGGACTCATCGGATGGAGTCACGGCGGTCTTATCGCGCTGATGGATGTTTTTGAGCATCCTGACGATTATACGGTCGCGTTTGCCGGGGTCCCCGTCAGCGACCTCGTGCAGCGCATGGGGTACTATGAAGATGAGTACAGGAACCAATTCTCTGCCCCGTATCATATTGGTAAGACTGTAAATCAGGACGTGCAGGAATACCGCCGGCGATCGCCGGTGAACCATGTTCAGAAGCTTCGCACACCTCTTCTCATCCACACAAACACGAACGATGACGATGTGAACGTTCTTGAAGTGGAACACCTTATCGAGGCATTGAAGGCGGCTGGTAAGAAATTCGACTATGAGATTTTCAAAGACATTCCAGGTGGACATAGCTTCGACCGCATCGACACAAAGAAGGCAAAGGAAATCCGGTTCAAGATCTACAAGTTTCTCGCCGGCTACCTGAAACCGCCGCGGCCCTTTGGTTCTGTTGCAGATCTTGAAAGGGCAGGATACAAATAGATCGCGCCCTCAATCTGTGCGGTGCGCTCGACCACCATCACTGCTTCTATAGGAGATTGCGATGGGATTCATCCAGGACTTTCTAGAAATTATTCTTCATCTCGACCGGCATCTTTTTGATCTCTGCTCGCAGTACGGGGCATGGGTATATGCGATTCTCTTTGTGATCATCTTTTGTGAGACCGGTCTTGTTGTTACGCCCTTTCTTCCCGGAGATTCATTGCTCTTTGCCGTCGGCTCTCTCGCGGCAATCAATGCTCTCGACCTTCCGACGTCCATTGTGCTCATGATCCTCGCAGCAGTCCTCGGTGATACTGTGAACTACTGGATCGGCAACTACGTCGGCCCGAGAGTCTTCCAGAAAGAAAACAGCCGGCTGCTCAACAAGGAATATCTCGTTCGAACGCATCAGTTCTACGAAAAACACGGAGGCAAGACCATCATCATCGCCCGCTTCCTGCCGATAATCCGTACGTTTGCCCCTTTTGTAGCAGGCATTGGAAGTATGACCTATCGCCGATTTCTTCTGTTCAATGTCGTCGGGGGCGCACTTTGGGTTCTTTTATTCATCCTCGCTGGATATTTCTTCGGAAGCATTCAGATCGTCAAGGACAACTTCAGCCTCGTCATCATTGCTCTGGTATTGATTCCCGGCATACCGAGTCTTGTTGAGATTGTCCGAATAGAGCTCAGGAAGCGGAAAGCGAAAGCGGATTAGAAGCTATGAACATTGGGAAATTCGAAATCTCAAACAAATCCGAAATGCGGAAAGTTGTTGTTTCGAACTTGGGTCTTAGAATTTGGAGTTTGTTTAGTATTTCGTGTTTCGCATTTCGTGTTTAGTTCGGGCACATCAGACACGCAATAATCTCTATGAAAAACCATTTCCGCTCTTCGCTCATCATTTTCATTCTTCTTCTTTCAAGTGCTGCTGTTGCTCAGCGGCAAAGTTTCCGCTTTGCCTGGTTGACTGACACGCACGTCGGCAGCCAGACGGGGGCGGCGGATCTGAGCAATTCGGTCCGCGATATCAATCAGATCGATGACATAGCGTTCGTGATTCTCTCGGGCGACATCACAGAAATGGGCTCCAATTTCCAGTTGGAGACGGCCAAAATCATTCTCGACAGCCTGAAGAAGCCGTATTATATTATCCCCGGCAATCACGATACAAAATGGTCTCAATCAGGTTGCACAAAGTTTCTTGCTCTTTGGGAGAGCGACAAGTTTGCCTTCACCTACAGCGGTTATCGATTCATCGGAATCCATCAGGGGCCGATCATGAAGATGGGAGACGGACACTTCTCACCGGAAGATCTCCGCTGGCTCGACTCAGCTCTCGCCTCCTTCCCGAAGAAAACGCAACCATTGGTTTTTGTGACTCACTATCCCCTTGATCCGGGAATTGATAACTGGTATTCCGTCACCGAGAGACTCAAACAGTGCAACACACAAGTAGTCCTCGTCGGGCACGGCCACAGCAACGAAGTGATGAACTTTGAGGGTCTCCCGGGAGTCATGGGCCGGTCGAACCTCCGTGCGCGCGAAACCGCCGGCGCCTACACCATCGTTGACGTAAAGTCCGGGATGATATTCTTTACGGAACGAACACCGGGGGCCGGCTGGAAAAACCCATGGCATTCTGTGGGGCTCGGGCAACGGGATTTCTCCAGAGACACGACGACATACTCCCGTCCGGATTTCGCTGTCAACAAGCTCTATCCCGGCACGAAAGCCCGCTGGAGCGTCGACACCCGATTCACGATTGCGTCAACCCCCGCCGTGTGGAAGAATTGCGTCATATCAGGCAATAGCAGCGGGGGAGTGTACTGCTATTCTGTGACAGATGGCTCACTGAAATGGAGGTTCAGAACCGCAGGAACTGTTTATTCCACCCCCGATGTTTCTGAAGGCCGGGCAGTGATCGGTTCTTCGGACAGGAACATCTATTGCCTGGACGCCGACCGCGGCACACTCGTATGGAAGCTACAGACAGGTGCCCCCGTCGTTGCGGCAGCGACCATCCGTGATGGCGTGGTCTATATTGGTGGGAGCGACGGTGTGTTTCGCGCTCTCGACCTGAAGACAGGAGCAGTGAAGTGGGAGTTCAAGAATGTCAGTGGGTTTGTCGAAACGAAACCTCTTGTCTATGAAGATAAGGTGATCTTTGGCGCATGGGACACGTACCTCTACGCGTTGTCAGTCAAGGACGGTTCGCCGCTCTGGAAGTGGTCGAATGGAAACGCCGGAGTGCTGTACTCGCCGGCTGCATGCTGGCCGGTGGCAGCAAACGGAAAGGTGTTCGTCGTTGCGCCCGACCGCTTCATGACAGCGATCGATGCCCGAACAGGAAAAACGATCTGGCGCTCCAAGCAACATCAGGTGAGGGAGTGCGTAGGAATTTCAGAAGACGGCAAACGGATCTATGTGCGATGCATGACGGACACAGTTGTTGCGTTCAGTTCCTCCGCTTCGTCGCCTGCAGAAGTCTGGACCACAAACTGCGGCTACGGTTACGATATTGATCCATCCATGCCGATAGAGCGAGGTGGTGTAGTTTATTTCGGAACAAAAAACGGACTGATCTTTGCGTTAGATGCCCACTCGGGTGCGATTCGCTGGGAACACCGGATTGGCGTGACGA
>JBGPAN010000134.1:0-9045 GCA_041480785.1 Bacteroidota bacterium
CCCGTTCGGCGATCTGCTCAATTTGCCGTCTCAACGAAGCCAGCGTCTCGGGCGCACGAATCTGACTGACATGAATCCCAACCATTTCTTCGTCCGAGTATCCGTAGGCTTCACTCGCCCGCTCATTTGCATTGACGATCGTCCCCTCCGTCGTCATCAAGAAAATGATGTCGTTCGCATGGCGCGTGAGTGTGTCGTACTGTTGCATCGACGATCCCGCCGGCGAATGCTGGCCGTCCGACTCGCTTTCGACTGCAGGAAGTTTCCGCCGCCAAAGGAGAACGAGCACCACGCCTGCACTGACGAGCAGTGCAAGCGTCAGGACAACGGCGAGCCAAATGCGGATCCTCACCGGAATGCTCATAGCCTCGGCACCAGCTTTCGTCACAAGATACCAGTCCGTACCTGGGAGCCTCTTCACCATCGCCAGCACTTCGATGTGACGATAGTCTCGTCCGGCCAGCAGGCCTTCCTCTCCTTTCGCAGTACGTGTTTCGATGAGTGGAGGATCCAAATCCACACCCGCCAGCAGATTCTGGTCGTCCCCAACCAAAGGAGACTCATTCAACATGAGTACCCCATTTGCGGATGGCTCAAGGATCAGGCATTCGGACGTCTTCTCGGGAACGGGCCATGACTGGACCAGCGGATAAAGATCGAGGTAAGGATCAATTTGAAACACGAGGTAACCCAGAAAAGCAGACCTTTGGCCCTGACCCTTCATGATCGGAACCAGGATGTCAATATGGATGCCATGTCCCCCACGATGCAGGACAGGAGTAAACTCGCGGAATTGCTGATTGGACTTGCTGTCCGGATCACGACTACAATCTGGCGAGACAAGATCAGAATCGCCAAGGATGAAACGAATTTTGCCTGCCGGATCGATGAAAGACAAAGCCGCGTAATCATGGTTGTTGAGAATCGGAGTCAGCACTGCTTGGAGTTGGTCGCGGACTTTCGCGTTTCCCGGTTCTTTGACGTGACGCTCCATCAAGTCGGCAAACTCGAGGCTCTGGGACAAGGAACCAGCGTCAGCCAGGTGTTCATTTCTCCATCGGCTAATCTGTGAAGTCTTCAGACCAGCATAGGCATCCAACTCCCGGCCGACCTGTTGGCGGTACTGTGCCGTCTCGTCGCGGTAATAAAGATAACCGATCGTCATTACCACCAACGCAAAAATTACATAGCCAACGGTTGCCTTCACCGGCATTCGTGTATTCGCCTTGTGATCAACCATAGCCTTTCCTCCTGTCCATGGATATCGGATGAGTCACGCTCTTCATTCCAGATGTTTCCAATCATCGATTGGCGCCGGAACCATCGCGATATTGGAATGGGATTGTCCCTCGACACGATTGAAACAGCATAAGAAAACTTGACGGTTTTTTCAAAGAGAGAATAACGAGAGATATTCCTACAAACAAGAAATGAGGCTGCAAAGATAGAGCTGTAAAGATAAGCTTGTTTCGAGGGGCTTTCAGTAGGTGGAGGTGAGATAGCTTAAACTATAAGAAACCGCGAGCTCGCATGCTGGCCTTTTTTTGTGGCAAGAACAACAAGATCTTTGGAATTGACAGCATCAAACGGAACCAGTGAAATACCACCATACGCATTTATGTCAGTGAAGCCGACCCGCTCGAGGAGCGTCACGAGCTCGACTCGGAGGACTGGCCTAAGCCTGACCGTCTGAATCCTCTCTTCAGAAGTCTCGTCCTTTTGTTCGCGCGTCAGGATGTTGAAGAGGATGCCGGTGTCGTCAAAGTCATACGACCTCACGAACGTTTTGCCTCCCGCTCGCTTTTCATTTTGAATGTACTCGCGCCTGGCAACAATTCTCTCATAATTCAGGATTTGGATGATCAACATTCCATGAGGATCGAGAACCGTCGCGAAATTCTGGAGCGCCTTCTCCAATGCGGCCGCGCTCAGGAGATGGGCGAGCGAATTCCCCATCACAAACACTGTCGCAAACCGTTCCTTGATCAGGTCGCCCAGATTCTCAAAAGATCCCTGGAGAGTTCGTAGACGCACGTTGTGTGCTCGCGCATGCTCCTCAGCGAGATGCAGCATCTCCGAGGAAACATCAACACCCATCACATCCACCCCCAGCTGCGAGAGCAACACCGAGTGAAATCCCGAACCACATCCCGCATCAAGCGCGCTCCCGAAATGGTAGCGGTCGATCAAAGTCTGAAGGAACGGCCGCTCCTGGGCGAAGCGCTGTTCGAAGCTGGTCATTGCGTCGTAGTTCGGGGCAAGGAGATCATAAAACTCCTCGATCGATCGAGCGTGTACTTGTTTACCCTTGTTGTCCTTCATGTCAACGACCTCGTGCACCGAAGTGTTCATAGGCAGGCGTTTCGAGCTCTTTGAAGCGTATCCAGTATTCGTCGCTCGAAATGCTATTTTGCCATTTCCCGGTGATCATTGCCAAACCAGTGAGAGCGATGAATACTCCCGCCACCAGACTTCCAAAGACCCACGACGGGAGTGGTCTCGAATTCTGAGCTACCCTGAGATCCAGTGTGTTTTTCACTGGGCAGGCGTCAACGCACTTGTAACACGCGGTGCATTCATCACTCCAGACGTTTTTCACGGCGTGAACATTGATTCCCGATGGACAGGATTTCGTACACAGCTCACAGTCAATGCAGGTGGATGCCTGACGCGTTACCTTCAGAGGACTCAGGACGCTAAGCAGACCGAGCAGGCCACCATAGGGACAGAGGTATCGGCACCAAAAGTTCTTCACCGCCAAAGAAAGGAGAACGAGTACGAGAATTGTCCAAAAGGCGGTGGAGGAAATGTCTGCAAAGAACAGGTACATTTTCGCGTCAGTCATTCTGTTGTACGGGCTCTCGATGAACGTGCGAAGGCTGCCGACGTCCATCGAACCGATCATGTAGACAAAGAATCCCAGGATGAGATACTTCAAGGACCGGAACAGATAGTCAATCCAGCGCGGAAGGTGCAGGTTCCTGCTGAACATCCTCTCCCCAAGCATCCACAGAGATTCGCTCATCGTTCCGATCGGACACATCCAGCTGCAAAATGCCTTCTTCATCAGGATGCTTATGAGAAGAATCGCAATGAAGATGAAGAAACCAGAAGGATGAATATTGTCGATGATACCCGTTTGCAGCCAGTACTTCAAGCTTATGAGAGCGCTAATCGGCAGGAATCCTTCCACTCCAGGAGGCCGGCTGACGACGGAGGCGCTGTTCCCCGACATTCCCCACCGAACAAAGAGATAGAATTCAATCCCGATCTACACGCAAAGAAGCAGAAATGCTGTTCGAACTGTAGATCGAAGATATTGGGAATCATGCTGCAGTCGCCAGAGGGTTCGCTTCCATTACGGCGCATCTCTTTTCGGTGATCCTCTTCTTCTGAGCTCGACTATGAGTTTCTTGGTTCCCGGCTGCAGCTCAGTTGCCTCGGCGATTCCACCGCGTTCCTCAGATGCTCTATCAATCTCGCAGGCTTTCACAAGAAACTCCACTCACATATCAGACTAATTAGTCTTACATTAATCCACGCTGACTGAATTGTCAAGGCAAAAGTGTTTTTGATGCAGGTCTGCGTAACCGAAACATCTCGAACGATCTCATATCGACCTTGTCAAGATTGGGAAAAGCTGTCGGTCTTTTATACGAATTGAAGTATCTGCTCACTTTTTCGTGATTCTTCTCCATGAAAACAGGCTCTAATCTGCACATTCTCTGGCACGGGCGTTGACTGTTATCTAGAGATTCAGCGGTATTTCCAGTTTTGACCAAAGATCTTCGGAGAGGAAGTTGCTATGTCAAAATACAAGATTGCATGGTTGCCTGGCGATGGCATAGGCGTAGAAGTACTTGATGCGACGAAGATTGTCCTGGAGAACGTCGGTCTCGATGCTGAGTACATTCGCGGAGATATTGGCTGGGAGTTCTGGTGCAAAGAAGGCGACGCTTTTCCTCAGCGTACAATCGAATTGTTGAGAAATGTCGACGCGGCATTGTTTGGCGCGATTACTTCAAAGCCTATCAAGGCTGCTCAGAAGGAACTCGTGCCGGCGTTGCAGAGCAAGAATCTCACCTATCGATCTCCAATCGTACGAATGCGTCAATTGTTCGACCTCTACATCTGCCTTCGTCCCTGCAAAGCGTATCCTGGCAATCCCCTCAACTACAAAGAGGCCATCGATCTCGTCGTGTTCCGCGAGAACACGGAGGATTTGTATGCCGGCGTTGAGTTCTCCCCCGTCCCTCAAGAACTTGCAGACACACTCAACCGCCTCGCAAAGCCGTTTGCCCCTTTCAGCAAACTGGCTCTCGACCAGTACGCGATTTCCTGCAAGATCAATACCCGTGTCGGCTCAGAGAGAATCGTTCGAGCGGCATTTGACTTCGCTCGGAAATTCAAGCGCAAGAAAGTCACCATCGTCCACAAAGCAAATGTAGTCCGCGCGACAGACGGACTTTTCCTCGAAACCGCGAAGGACGTCGCTAAGCGATATCCCGAAATTCAGATGGATGATGCCAACATCGATGCGATGACCATGTGGCTCCTCAAGAATCCATTCAACTACGACGTCATCGTAGCACCGAACCTTTATGGCGATATCATATCCGATCTTTGTGTTCAAATGGTCGGAGGACTTGGTTTTGGGTGCTCTGGAAATATCGGTGACAGGCTCGCTGTGTTCGAACCAACTCATGGATCCGCCCCAAAGTATTCAGGCCTCAACAAGGTGAATCCTATTGCCACCGTCCTTGCGGCAAAGATGATGCTCGATTGGCTTGGGGAACCTGAAAAAGGATCAGCCATCGAACAAGCCACGGCCGAGGTCATCAAGGAAGGCAAGGTCCGCACGTACGATATGAACGGATCGAATACAACGACGCAGATGGCCCAAGCGATAGCATCAAAGCTACGATGACGAGGCTGCATCTCAGAAAGAGGATTGCGTCATGAATGACATTGTGATTCACGAAGTCGGACTCCGCGACGGCCTCCAAATGGAGAAACAGGTCGTCCCGCTCGAACAGAAAATCAAATGGATCAGAACCCTGATCGAGGCCGGGGTCGATATCATTCAAGTCGGATCGTTTGTCCATCCTGAGAAGATGCCCCAGATGGCAGACACGGACAAGCTCTTCGCGTTCTTTCGAGAACCCGGCAACAGACCAAGTCACACCACCCTCTCCGGTCTTGTTCTGAACGAAAAGGGGCTGGAGCGTGGAGAAGCATGCGGCGTTGATATGTTTTGCATGGGCGTCTCTGCCAGTGACACGCACAGCCGAAAGAACACTGGCATGTCAACCGAAGAAGCGCTGCAGCGCATCACGACAATGGCGCAAACCGCTACAGGGGCCGGCAAGAAGGTGCAGGTGTCAGTGCAATCTGCATTCGGTTGTGGGTTCGAGGGCGCTGTTCCACAGGAGCGCGTTCTCGGGATCGTCGAGAAGTATTTACAGTGCGGCCTAAAGAACATTTCGCTGGCGGACACCGCCGGACATGCGCAGCCTTTCCAGGTGAGACGTATGTTCGAGGAGATTCTCAAGCTCGACCCCACAGCGGAGTGCACTTGTCATTTCCACAACACATACGGAATGGGGATAGCCAACTGCGTTGCTGCGATGGAGGTCGGTGTCAGGTATTTCGAATCCTCCTTTGCAGGACTCGGCGGCTGCCCATTCACCAAAGTCGCTGCAGGAAATGTCTGCACTGAGGATTTTGTTCACTTTCTTCATAGGATTGGAAAGCGCCAGGATGTCAACCTCGATAAACTCATTTTGCTGGCCAAAGATGTTGCAGCCTTTTTCAATCGGGAAATGCCCGGGCTGGTCTACAAGACCGGACCGTTGCGGACAGTTGCCACTCATTAGAATGAGAGAAGGACGGATTGTTCAATGAAGCTCCTCGAAGGAATTCGGGTCCTCGACTTGACAAATGTTCTGTCCGGTCCATTTGCCACTCTACACTTTGCCCTCTGCGGCGCAGAGGTCATCAAGGTCGAGAATCCCACCGACGGTGACCTTGCCCGGAAACTTGGATGTGTCCCGAAATACAATCAGATGTTGATGGGGACAAGTTTCCTTGCGCAGAATGCAAACAAGAAGTCAATGACCCTCAACCTCAAAGCAGCAGAAGGAAAAGAAATATTCAAGAAACTCGTGGCTACCGCAGATGCGGTCGTGGAGAATTTTCGCCCTGATGTCATGAAACGATTGGGACTCTCCTACGAGATGCTGAGCGAGATCAATCCGAGCTTGGTGTACTGCGGAATCTCCGGTTTCGGCCAAAGCGGTCCGGACGCGTTGAAGCCGGCCTACGATCAAATAATCCAGGGCTTGAGTGGCGAAATGGCGATCAACGGCGACGAGCGGCTCAATCCGTTGCGCGCAGGCTTCCCCGTGTGCGACACGGTCGGTGGATTGAATGCTGCATTCGCTATCATGGGTGCTCTCTACTACCGCGAGAAAACCGGAGAAGGTCAGTTCATCGATGTTGCCCTGCTCGATTCCATCATGCCGCTGATGGGTTGGGTAGTCGCAAATCTGATGATCGGCGGACAGCAACCCGTGATGATGGGAAATGACAACTTCACTGCTGCCCCCTCAGGCACGTTCAAGACAAAAGACGGGTTCATCAATATCGCAGCCAACAAACAGGAACAGTGGGAAGCGGTGGCTGATGTTTTAGGTGTTCCTGAGCTGAAAACCGATCCACGGTTTCAGGAACGGGACACACGCAAGAAGAACCGTAAGGCGCTCACACCGCTTCTGGAGGCGAAGCTTGCGGAGAAGGAGACCGAAAGCTGGGTCGAGGTGTTGAACAAGAACAACGTTCCCTCAGGGGCCATCCTGACACTTGAAGGAGCGATGAAACAGGAACAAGTCAAACACCGCAGCACTTTTGGAACCACCTCCGTGGAAGGCATCGGAGAACTCAAGTTGTTCAATCTGACGGCGAAGTTTTCGAAAACGCCCGGATCTGTTGAGACACCTCCTCCCACACTCGGGCAGCACACGAAAGAAGTCCTTCGGGGGATTGGCTATTCTGACGAAGAAATCAAGAAGTTCAAAGAGTCAAAGATCATCTAACCAAGGAGATTCATATGGGTATGACCGTTGCGGAGAAAATCTTGGCTCGCGCTTCCGGCCTTCCGTCGGTGAAAGCTGGAGACGTGGTCGAACCAAAGGTCGATCTCGCGATGTCCCATGAAAATGCCGCGCTGGTGATCAACCAGTTTCTTGAGGTGTATCAAGGAACGAATCTCCAGCCGAAAATCTGGGATCCATCAAAAGTGTCCGTCATCTTCGATCATCGTGTGCCAGCCGAGTCACCAAAGACCGCTTCAAACCAGAAGAAAGTCCGGGAGTTCGTTGCGGCTCAGAAGGTTGGAAAATTCCATGACATCCGGGGAGACGTCGGCGGAATCTGCCATCAAATCCTTCCGGAGAATGGGTATGTCCGGCCCGGTTTTGTTGTTGTCGGAACCGATTCGCACACAACAAGCCACGGCGCTCTCGGGGCATTTGCATTCGGCATCGGGGCGACAGAGATGGCCAGTGTCTGGGCCCTGGGAACGGTTCTCAATGTTGAGGTCCCTGCCACCATCAAAGTAAACGTCAAAGGCAAGTTCAAGAAGTTTGTCGGACCGAAAGATCTCATCCTGCACATCATTGGGAAATTGACGGCACAAGGCGCGAATTTCAAAGTCATCGAATTTCACGGCCCCACTATTCGCTCAATGTCCACATCAGGCCGGCTGGTCATCTGCAATATGTCTGTCGAAGCCGGCGCCACGGCGGGAATTGTTCCTGCAGACAGAGAGACGGCGCGGTACTTACGGGAAGAAGCAGGTGTCAAAGGAAAGGTCACTCCGGTCGTTCCTGACAAAGATGCCGTGTACGAGAGGATCATTGATATCGACGTGTCCACGCTTGAGCCCCAGATTGCATGCCCGCACACCGTGGACAATGTGAAGCCTGTCTCATCGGTCAAAGGTACCAAAGTTCAGCAAATCGTTATCGGATCGTGTACAAACGGCCGACTCGATGACCTCGCAATGGCGGCGGCGATCTTGAAGGGAAAGAAGGTCTCACAAGACACCCGGATGCTGGTTTTCCCTGCCTCGGGAAGGATATATGCTCAGGCTCTTGCGAAGGGTTATATCGGAACATTCATGAAGGCTGGAGCAGTGGTTATGAACCCTGGCTGTGGTCCTTGTCTCGGCATCCATGAAGGGGCACTGGGCGACGGCGAGACAGCTCTTTCAACAACCAATCGCAATTTCAAAGGTCGCATGGGAAATCCGAATTCTCAGGTGTTCTTGTGCTCACCTGCTGTTGCGGCCGCCTCCGCGGTCAAGGGTGTCATAACGAGTCCCCGGAAAGGAGCAAAATAGTATGGCAACAGTGATAATCAAACTCGGCGACGATATCTCGACCGACGTGATCTATCCGGGCCGCTACATGGCCACCGTACTTCCGAGCGAGACTCCTCAGTACGCGTTTGCCGACATGACAGATTTCAACAGCAATCTGAAATCGAAGAAATTCCCCGCAGGAAGCGTTGTGCTCGGCGGCAGCAATTTCGGATGCGGCTCCTCTCGAGAGCAAGCAGTCTCCACGCTGAAGGGACATGATCTCGCCATCGTAGCGCCGGGATTCGCGAGGATCT
Source organism: Bacteroidota bacterium (assembly GCA_041480785.1). Lineage (GTDB taxonomy): Bacteria > Bacteroidota > Ignavibacteria > UBA10030 > UBA10030 > UBA9647. Next base: position 8,677 of record JBGPAN010000134.1, read on the forward strand.
TTCTTCAGAACGGGATCAATCTGGGATTGCGGACCGTTGTTTGTCCCACGATTGAGGCATCAGAAGGGGATGATCTCGAATTCACGGAAGGAGAAATCCTGAACAAAACAACTGGCAAACGGTTCGCCATCGAGCCTCTACCCAAAGCGCGCCAAGCGATCATCGATGCTGGCGGGCTCATCGCCTACACGCGGAAACGGCTTGTCGCCACGTCTGCCTCTGCCTGAGCTGACAGGATCCATATCGAAGAACAATCGGGTAGGAGGCGGGGTTGCCCCCGCCGTCCTCCCACACCACCGTACGTACGGTTCCGTATACGGCGGTTCACAAAGAGTGTTGAAGACGAAAGCGTTCTTGGAGTAGTGAGGG
>JBGPAN010000135.1:0-9024 GCA_041480785.1 Bacteroidota bacterium
CTGGGTTGACGAGCGGGTAAAAGACCTTCAAGGCAGCCAGGGTGGGTTCGTATTTATCAAAGTCAATCATTACGAACGCAAATCTCTCTCTTTCCAAACCAACCGCTGTTTCTGGAAAGTATCCCTTCCGTATGATGACGTTATCTGTATTACCTATGGTGCGCAATACACTCTGCTCGGACGTGTCTCTAAAGCGCTCGTCGTTATGGCTCTCCGAATCACGTCGATCAAATCCTTGAAATGTATCGAACAGGAAGAGTTTTCGGTCGGGAAGCATTCTATGGATAAACTTGCTCAATGCCCCTTTGTAGACACCACACTCAGCAAGAGAACCGGCAATCCCATCTTTCGATAGCTGTTCAAAAGAGAGAAGGAGGGTGCCGTAGCGTATAGGATCCCCCGTTCCGACAAGCATCTGCCTTTGTTGCTGTGTGAGGTACGGAGCCATAAGCCAGTCCGACATAATCCGCCTTATTCGAAACCAGCGCAAGCTTGATCTTGTGATTCCTTTTTGTCGAAGCCAATCTTTGATACGTCTCATGACATGAGTCTCCTGAACTTTTGATGAACGTGGAGCGCAAGTGCGCATAGCAGACATCGACAATCGCAAATTGAAAATCACTTCGTGTAGTAGTCGATCATTCGTTCGATCGCCGCTTTGCAGACAGGGTCAAAACCCACAAGGCTGAGGGAAAACATTCTGCAATCGAGCGCCGGCCGGTACACACCTCTTGAAACATACCCTGCGCCTTCAAACGCTCCCACTTTTCCGACCAGCTGAGGATTCTCCATGATGGCCTTCTCCTGGCGAAGAATAGGCTCCCTCTTCTCGTAGTAGTCTGGTGCAAGTCGATCGAGCTTTCCGCGGATGCTCTCGAGACTGTCGTACTTTGCTTTGTCCCAGGGAGTCGGAAGGGGAGTGTCTTTGGAGACCAGATCCTTCCATTTCAGATTTTCCGGATCGTTCAGTGCTGTGAGGTTTGGTTCCCACGGTTCGATTCCTTTGGAATAGAAATCGTTGTATGAAACCTGCGATGTATAGTACTCATCACCCAACCCGCCGAAGGAATGACCGAACTCGTGGACGAACATGTAGTCCATTTGCCATTCCTGTCCTTTGACGTCCGGTCGCGTGTAAGTGGTTTCGTACAGGTTATAGATGCCTCCGCCGCCGTAGCGGCTGTCATTGACGAGAATGGCGATCGCATCGTACGGCACGGCTGAGGCAATGTCGCGGATGACCCGATTCTCTTCCGTCAAAACATAGCGGGCACTTCCGAAAGTGTTGTACGTCGTGCCCAAAGCGTTGTCTTTCCAATCGTTCTTGTCCGGTATGTCGATTCCAGATTGTCGCGACTCGACATCGATCATCCAAACATTGAAATCTTTCTTGTGCTCTTTGAAGGGGCTCGTTTCCAACAGCACATCGCTGAGATGTTTGGCGTCGTTGTGAAACCTGTCCATGTCGGCTTTTGTATAGCCGTCCGGTAGAATAAGAAGGTCGACCTTGTTTTGAGGTGCGCCATTGTCGACAAGTTTTGTAGCTCTGAACAAAGGAGTGTGGGCTTCCTTGTGAATCTGAGTCGGCGATTTCGGATCGATGGTCGTCGAGAAGACCTCGTGAAAGACCATCTGTTTGTCGCGACGCGATATCGTCACCTGAACCGCATTCCTGGGGTAGGGAAACCGGACAGTCTCATGGAATGTGCGATAAATGCCGGCCAATGCTTCGTCGGTTGTTTGCCATTCGTTGAAATATGTCGAATAGCCCCTGCTGAAGATGAGCTGCGCGCTCGCAAGGTCAAAGACACGCACCAAGTATTCGCCAAGGCCCAGAGGGTCAAGCAACTGTGTGCGTGTGCCGGGCCACTCGCCCTCCTGATAGACCTGATTGAGACTGATAGTTTCCTGCCCCTTCGTGCCAGTGTGGTACACGTCGACGCGAAGCGTTTTGTCGAGGAACCAGCGGTCGTATTGAGCGAGGGCCGAAGCTGTTGCCGCAAAGATCAAAATGATCAAAGTGAAAGTCAGTCGTTTCATGTTGGGACCTCGGTGATCGGTGAGTGTTGGAGTTGCTGAATCAGTCGCGAGTTTTCATATCGCACCACCCCGTACCCCTCCTCGGTGAGGAGGAGAGGCTTGGTCAAGTTGATGATCAGATGCGTTTTTCTTCAACGATTCGATGATTGCTGTAAGAATGCCGTCTGGGTTTTCGAAAACGTCGGTGTTGCAGAACCGTAACACGATAATGCCGTGTGATTGGATTCGTTCTGTCCTCTGAAGGTCGGCCGCTTTCTGCTGTAGCGTAGAGTGTGTCGCGCCATCAATTTCTATCGCCAATTTTCCTTGAGCGCAATAGAAATCAACAACGTACTGTTCAATACCTTGTTGCCTTCTGAACTTGTAGCCGAGGAGTTGTTTCCCTTTCAACAACTCCCACAACTTTCTCTCTGCATCTGTAGCATTGTTTCTCAGGTATTGACGGATGCGCTTCTGAGCTGGCTGGTTAAACGTTTTGTTCATGGAGCAATCCTGGCTTACGCACTCCCCTCCTTCTCAAAAGGAGGGGCCGGGGGTGGTTTGCGTCCGCGCGCTACTTTCTTTTCGCCGAGAGGATGATGATAGGCTGAACAGGAACGTATTGATTCTGCTCAACGGTGCTCGTTTTGACCTGCGCAATCTTGTCGACAACATCCATGCCCTGAATCACTTTGCCGAACACTGCATACCCCACGTTGCCTGCGCTGATGTCAAGCTGTGCATTGTCGACCAGGTTTATGAAGAACTGTGAGGTTGCGCTGTTCGGATCCTGCGTTCGAGCCATCGCCAACGTGCCTCGTCCGTTCTTCAGTCCGTTGTCTGATTCGTTCTTGATCGGAGCGAGGATGGGCGGACGTTTCGTCATATTCTTGAGAAATCCTCCCCCCTGAATCATGAACCCGGGTATGATGCGATGGAAGATGAGGCCGCTGTAGAACCCGCTGTCGACGTACGCAAGAAAGTTTTTCGCCGAGATCGGGGCTTTTTTTTCAAAAAGGACAACTGTGATTGTTCCCATCGTCGTTGTCACCACGACGGTATCAGATTTTGCCTGAGGTTGTGGGTTTGCCATAACGTTCATCGATATGAGTGCGAAAAGAATGCCGAGAATTGAAATGTATTTCATGGAGACTCCTTGATTATTGCCTTTCGAGAATGAGGTTATAGAGAAGAGCAGCAAGCGCCGCCCCGGCAGCAGGGCCGATCCAATAGACCCAGAAGTTATCCATCGTCCCGCTGATCAACGCAGGTCCGAAATGGCGGGCAGGATTGAACGCACCGCCACTGATAGGTCCGGCGACGAAAAGGCCGACTGCAGACATCAGCCCGACGAACAAACCTCCCATTTTGGGTGCACGCTGATCAATCATTGTCCCGTAGAAGACAAACATCAGAAGAAATGTGAGCACAAATTCTGTGGCAAGTCCCTGAAGAGGAGAGATGTTGACTCCGAGTCTTGGAGTTCCGAACCAAACCGAAGCAAGCGAGACGGTTGGCATGGCGAATTGGAGGACGAGCATCGCGACAAGGGCGCCCAGGCATTGGGAAAAGACGTAACTGATCGCTGTTCCCCTGTCGATCTTGCGCGCAAGAAACACTCCGAACGTGATGGCGGGATTGAGATGTCCGCCACTGAGGGCAGCTGTGGCGCTCATCATGGCCGCCAGCGCAATGCCGGATGCGAGTACAATGGCCAGAGGTCCAAGCCTGCCGGAGAGCATTTGATCGGCCGTGATCGTCCCAACGCTGATGAAGACGAATGCAAATGTACCGATAAATTCGGCGACGAGAGGTTTCTGTTTCATGGACCGGTTCTCCTGTCAATGACAAAGTATCTTATCCAATTTTCCTATGTTTGTCAATCGGATGGAATAGAAAAGGCATCCCGTTGTGAAGGATGCCTTGTCGTGTCTCTTGATGGAATCGATTGCTACGTCCCGGATGAGTAGTCGTTGAGGTACTTTGACTGCTCAGCCGTCAGCTTGTCGATGTTGATGCCCATCGTGCTGAGCTTCACGGTCCCAATTTCCTGGTCCTGTTCCTTTGGAATATCGTACACCTTGTTCTCGAGCCGCTTCTTTTTCTTGTAGAGTTCTGCTAATCGAAGCTGCGACATGAACTGGTTGGCAAACGACATGTCCATGACTTCTGAGGGGTGGCCTTCAGCGGCAGCGAGATTGACGAGACGACCCTTCGCCAGCAGGTAAATCCGCCGTCCGTTCTTGAGCAGGTATTCTTCGTTGTTAGCCCGGACTTCACGAACGCTCTTCTTCAGCTTCTCGAGATCGTGAATGTTGACTTCGCAATCGTAATGGCCCGTGTTGCAGACGATTGCGCCGTCATTCATGGACTTGAAATGTCGCTCGACGATGATATCTTTGACGCCCGTAGCGGTAACGAAAATATCTCCTACCGCAGCCGCTTCGTTCATCGTCATCACGCGGCATCCCTCGAGCGTTGCCTTGAGCGCTGTCGTCGGGCTTACCTCAGTGACAATGACATTTGCACCAAGACCTTTTGCCCGAAGCGCTACGCCCCGTCCGCAATGTCCAAAGCCTGCGACAACCACATTCTTCCCGGCGAACAGGACACTGGTCGCACGCAGAATGCCGTCAAGCGTTGACTGGCCCGTTCCGTACACGTTATCAAAATCCCATTTCGTTTCAGCGTCGTTGACCGCGATGACGGGATACTTCAGAGCTCCGGCGTGAGCCATCGAACGGAGACGGTGAACGCCCGTCGTTGTCTCTTCTGTTCCGCCGATGACAATGGGCACGAGCTCCGGATGCTTGTTGTGGATCGTGAAGATGAGATCCGCACCGTCATCTAGAGTGAGGTTCGGCTTGAAGCGCAGAGTTTCTTCGATGCACCAATAGAATTCCTCCACGTTCATACCGTGCCAGGCGAAAATCGAAACCCCGTCGGCGGCAAGGGCTGCTGCAACATCATCCTGTGTCGAAAGGGGATTGCAGCCGCTCCAACTGACGTCGGCACCAGCCTCGACAAATGTCTTGACGAGGACAGCGGTTTCTTTAGTGACATGCAGACATCCGGCGATTTTGAAGCCCTTCAGAGGCTTGGTCTTCCGGTATTTCTGCCGCAGAGCCATGAGCACGGGCATGCGCGATTCGGCCCATTCGATACGGAGCTTCCCGGCTTTCGCCAGCGAAAGATCGTTTACTTTGTAGATCCCTTTTTTCTCGTTCATTCTTCTTCCAATCAGATAATTGAGAGTTCTTCTACTTTACAGCGTTGAGAATTGTTTTGACGAGGTCAAGCCGCTCCCACGTGAATTCCTTTTCGGTTCGCCCGAAGTGTCCATAGGCCGCGGTCTTTTGGTAGATCGGGCGACGGAGATTGAGCCGCTTGATGATGCCCTGCGGTGTCATATCCACTTCTTTCTTGATGATCTTCGCGATCTCATGATCGGCGACGATGCCGGTCCCAAATGTCTGCACGTTGATGGACACCGGCTCCCGGACGCCGATCGCATATGCCACCTGAATCTGACATTCGGTTGCCAGCCCGGAAGCAACGATATTCTTGGCGAGGTGCCGGGCCGCGTACGCTGCGCTGCGGTCGACCTTCGTGGGATCTTTCCCCGAGAATGCGCCGCCGCCATGAGGGGCTCTCCCTCCGTATGTGTCGACAATGATCTTCCGTCCCGTCAATCCGCTGTCACCGTGCGGCCCACCGATTTCGAAGCGGCCGGTGGGATTGACAAGGTACCGTGTCCTGTTGTCCAGGAGATGTTTCGGGATGATGTTCTTCACCACGTGTTCAATCACGTCTTCGCGTATTCGTTTTTGACTGACGTCGGGGTCGTGCTGTGTTGAAACGACGACGGTGTCAATTCGTCTGGCACGCTTGCCGTCGTATTCGACGGTGACCTGCGTCTTGGCATCCGGTCGGAGGTACGGCATCAACTTGATGTTTTTCTTGCGGATGTCGGAGAGTCGACGGGCGAGCTTGTGCGCATACATGATCGGCATCGGCATGAGCTCTGGAGTCTCGCTGCAGGCGTAGCCGAACATCATGCCCTGGTCGCCGGCGCCACCGGTATCGACTCCGCGGGCGATGTCGGGAGACTGCGAATGAATGGCGGAGAGAACGGAACACGACTCCGCATCGAACCGATACTCCGCTTTCGTGTAACCGATATCCTTGATGACCTGCCGGACGACCTCCTGAACTTCAATGTAGCCGTTGGTGGTGATTTCCCCGCCCACCAGTGCCAAGCCCGTGGTGACAAATGATTCGCAGGCAACGCGGGAAAACTCATCCTGAGCAAGCAGCGCATCAAGCACTGCATCGGAAATCTGGTCGCAGACTTTGTCTGGATGTCCTTCAGAGACAGATTCGGATGTAAACAGATGATTCATTAGGTGGTCCTTCGTAGTTGAATTGTTCAATCAAAAGATCCCAGCGTAAGCCAGTGTGCTTTTTGGCTGATCTGGCCTTTTTCTATCAATTCCGTGACGAATCAATGGCCAGACTCCCGAACACCAAATTTTCATGGATCCTCAACTTTTTTTGCTCCCAAAGCAACTGTTGAGGCTCGTTGCGTCATCAAATCCGTTTCGATCACCCTATTGAGGATGCGACCGACAATGGGCTTGCCCCCGACGTTTGGAGGCACTTTTGGAGTTGCATACATATGGGGGATGCAACCGTCTGCCAACGCCCGCCACAGGGATGATTGCTCACATGGAAGGATGCTGTGTTTGAATCGAACGTACAATCAAAATAGGAAAGTATTGGCTCAAAATAAAGAAGGAAGTATGCGCGGCCGCATCACCGCGCATCGGCCGTTACCTTGATTCTGGCAGCGCATTTCAGTATTATGCCAACAAAATTCCGGTCGTATGACCCCCCCCCGAACTTCGACACGCAAGCAAGAACATGTGGAGTTGACCCTTGCAAAAGATGTGTCGTTTCAGCATAAGACCGCGGGGTTCGAACGCTGGGAATTCCAGCACAACGCTCTTCCGGAACTTGATTTTTCCGACGTCGATCCATCCACGATATTTCTTGGTAAAAAGCTCTCATTTCCGTTTGTCATCTCGAGCATGACGGGCGGATATGAGGACGCAACAAGAATCAACCGGCAGCTTGCCGAAGTGTGCGCTGAGAAGCACCTCGCGATGGGCGTCGGGAGCCAGCGACAGGCACTGGAAGACAAGAAGTTTCATCGATCGTTTAGCATTGTGCGGGAAGTTGCCCCCGCGATCCCGCTTTTTGGCAACATCGGCGGTGCGGAGGTCGCAAAACTCAAAGACGCATCAAAGGTCAAGCGTCTTGCGGACCTGATTCAGGCAGATGCATTTGCTGTCCACCTCAACCCGCTGCAGGAATTACTCCAACCGGAAGGGAATCCTCACTTCCGCGGGGTCCTCAACGGAATCGAGATGCTCGTCAAAGAGTTGTCGATCCCTCTCATCGTCAAGGAAATTGGAGCAGGGATTTCTCTTTCTGTGGCAAAACGCCTCGTTGATGTCGGAGTCAGCATTATCGATGTTGCAGGTGCTGGAGGAACCAGCTGGGCTGGGGTCGAGATCCTCAGGCGCTCAAAGAGCAGCCGTCGCGACAGGAACGTGCGGAAACAGATGGACGAGCCTGGCGACGTCTTCTGGGATTGGGGAATACCGACCGTCGATGCTCTTCGGCAGGTGTGTGGCCTGAAGATCCAAGTACCGTCCCTCACGATCATTGCCTCCGGGGGTGTAACAAACGGGCTTGAAATAGGAACAACGATTGCTTTCGGTGCTGATCTTGCGGGCTCGGCACGCCCGATGCTGAAAGCGTTGGAAACCGGCGGCAAGGAATTGCTCCTCGCGACACTTTCGAATTGGGAACATCAACTCAAGGGAGCGATGTTTCTCACCGGCTCCAGAACGATACAGGATCTACAGCGACAGCAGTTGGTCCTCCGGGCATGAATCTATCATGAAACATACGAACGCGCATTCATATCAGTACGACCGATACAAACGACTCGTCGAACGATCGCTGTCGGGATTTGTCCGGGAACAAGTTCCACGGTCGCTCTACGAGCCGTTGAAGTATGTACTCGATGGTGGAGGGAAGAGAATCCGTCCTGTTCTCTTATTGCTCTCATGCGAAGCCGTCGGCGGCAATCCGGCAAAGGCGGTACATGCAGGTACGGCAATCGAAATCCTGCATAACTTTACCCTTGTGCACGACGACATCATGGATCGCGCTTCATCGCGGCGAGGGCGCCAGACAGTGCACACCAAATGGGACACGAACGTAGCAATTCTTGTCGGTGATGAGCTCCTCGCTTTGGCGTACCGGGCCTTGTTGAAAACATCATCTCCGAATATTCAGGAGATTGCCAAGATTTTCACCGAAGGCGTTGTTGAAGTCTGCGAAGGCCAGTCCTATGACAAGGAATTCGAAACGCGATCGTCCGTTGGAGTGAAGGACTATGTTCTGATGATCGACAAGAAAACCGCCAAGATGGTCGCGGTGGCTGCTGAAATTGGCGGCCTGATCGGTAATGGCTCACGGTCATCGGTTCTGGCGCTCCGGAAGTATGGCGAATATGTCGGACGTGCCTTTCAAATTCAGGATGATCTGCTTGATATCATTGGGAACGAGCGAGAACTTGGAAAGGCTGTTGGCGGCGACCTCGTCGAGGGAAAGAAGACATTTTTGCTCCTTGAGGCTCTCCGTGTCGCCCGTGGTAATGACAAGAAACTGCTTGCCGAGATCGTGAGGAACAAGGGGGGCTCCCGTCGCCTGATTCCCGCCTACAGGAGAATCTATTTCGAGACGGGTGCGATTGATGCAGCTCGCCGACGCATTGAGAACGATATCAACAGGGCGAAGAGGGAACTCCACAGGCTTCCGGCATCACGAGCGCAGGCGATGCTTGCATGGTTTGCGGATATGCTGCTCAACCGGACATATTGAGGAAGAGAGTTCGGGGACGCATGATCCAACGCGAGGTATCGATCAGGA
>JBGPAN010000136.1:0-9013 GCA_041480785.1 Bacteroidota bacterium
CTCGCCAATAGTACGGTGTCGCATTCAGCAATCCCGCCACGCCAAAGGTCGGCGCGGTGATGCTGTCTTTGTCCAACACAGTTGATGTGAACGAAGCGCTCGTAGAGATCTGAAGATGATAATATGTCGCACCTGTCACCGCATTCCATGTCATCGTCGGAGTGATCGAGACATTGGTCGCTCCGTTTGATGGAGTGGCAAGCGTCGGCGCACCCGGAGCTGCCACGATCGTCGTGAAGCCAAAGGGGCTTGCATATGTGCTCGTTCCACCAACGTTCCAGGAAAGCACTCGCCAGTAGTACGGTGTCGCGTTCAGCAATCCCGTCACTGCAAAGGTCGGCGCGGTGATGCTGTCTTTGTCCAACACAGTTGATGTGAACGTAGCGCTCGCAGAGATCTGAAGATGATAGTATGTTGCACCAGTCACAGCATTCCACGTCAACGTTGGAGCAATTGAAACATTGGTTGCTCCGTTCGCTGGAGTAGTAAGCGTTGGGACGCCGGGAGCTGCCACGATCGTTGTGAAGCTCCACACCGCGGAGTAGCCGCTTCTACCTGCTGCGGTTTTTACGCTCACCCGCCAATAATATTTGGTGCCATTCAACAGCGATTTGACTTGGGCAGACGTGCCGACAATAGTCGAGTCGCTGTAAACCGGAAGCGCAAAAGTCTTTGTTGTATCAACCTGGAGGCGATAATCGATGGCTCCAGCCGATCCAGTCCAGCTCAGAGTGACAGTTGTGGGCTGATTGGCAGCACTGTCGACGGGCGAGACAAGACTTGGGACTGCAATTGACCCAGTCGTTGCCGTCACCGCAGCTGTTCTGGCAGACTCGAATCCCGTCGAATCAACAGCGGCAACACGATAGAAGAACTTTGTACTGCCAGCCAGGCCTGCGTTCGAGTATGCCGTGCTGATGGTCGAATCAATCAATACAACATTGGTCGAATCAAGTCCGCGATAGATCTTGTATCGCATGAGTGCAACTCCACCTCCGCCGTTTTGCCACGAAAGATTGATCGTTTGGCCAGAGGCCGACGCAGTGAGATTCTTCGGTGGAAGTTGCAGGTTGAACTCGTTCGGCGTGCGGGCTTTGTTTGAGATCCTGAGTTCGTCGACCAGACCTTTGAATAGAGCCCCCGCGCTGTTCGATCCAACGAGAAAAGCATTTGAGTTGTTCGGATTTTGTGTCACCGACTTTTGACCGTCAAGTGCTCCGTCTACGTAGAGGTATACTTTGCCTGAACTCCTGACACCCGCAACGTGATGCCACCTGCCGTCGTTCACCTTTCTGCCGCTCAGGTTCGATCCCGATGTTCCTTGCGAATTGTTGATATCGAGATCGATAAAGCCACCAGCAGCTCCACCGGCAACGTAAAGCCCTATATTGCTTGCTGTGGCAGTCAAAGAGCTGTTCGCAGCAAAGACTGCCTGACTCGCGGACGATGATGTATTGATCCAACCCTCGATCGTGAAGTCTTGCGCGCCAAAGTTCAAGGCCGAACTCGATCCAGCAATGTAGTCCCCCGTTCCGTTGAAATTCCTTGCCTTGCCGAATCTTCCGTCCAGGATCGTCGTCCCTGAAGCAACGCCGTTGTTCCCATTCCCTGTTGCATCGATGGCAAGTGGCCCGATCGACTCGTTCATATGCAGCAGAAGGATGGTGCTGGCATCACTGGTATATTCGCCTGGTAGTCTTGCGACGGTGGCCTTCGAAAGCGTCACCTCCGCAAATGTGATCGGGGCATACAGCAGAGCCCCCGGAGGACTCTCTCCGTTGAGAGAGTCATTGCTGACAATCCCAACGTACAAGCCTATTGCGTCCATGCCTGATGCAGCAGGTGCTGCTCGAGTGAGATCAAGCGCCACCTCGTAATGAAGCGATTTCGGTTCGTATGAGAACTTTGCAGTCACCCCGTTCGGATCTCTGATCCCATCGGCGATGCCGACGCTGGGATAATCCTGCGTCACACCGTAGAACAGCACGATGGGCACACCTGCAGAATCATTAATGGTGATGAATCCTTCATTGCTTGGGGAGGATTGGTCCCACGTCTTGTTCAGATCCCGATCAAACCCAATGACGAGGAAATTGTACGTCGATTGGTTCGCGTTGGAATCTTCCACCGCGATATAGAGCGTCTTGTCGTCATTCTTCAAGTACATTGTGACAGACGAAGTTGAAGTGAGCGTCCGCTTTACCGTGACATCCTGCACCTGCGCGTCCACCCATTCGCCTGAGCGGATCTTGCCGTCGAGCGTCGGCCTGATGAACGCGAATGGTGAGGTCAGGTTGTACCCATTAGCACGCGGCGTAGCTTTGACAATGTTCGATGGCGGGCTCTCGGCGTTGGTGGCCGCATAGACGGATTTCACTTCATAGAAATAGGGCACGCCATTTGCAGCGGTGAGGTCAACAAAATCCTCAAGATAGGTGGCTCCAACCAGATTGAATGGACCCGTTGAAGATGTGCTCCGGTATATTCTGTACTCTGACGGTGCATTGGACTGCCGACGTATCCAGCGCAGTGGCACGATGCCGTCGAAACCGGTCCCCGCTGTGAGACCCTGTGGGGGCAAGGGGGCACCCGTCGCCAGGGTCAATGTGTAGGATCCCGTCTGGAGGATCGATCTCTTCATCTGTGAGCTGGCACCCACCTTTGCAGGCGACTGCCCTTTACCAAGGTTGGTTGGGCCAACTGCGTTTGGAAAACTACCCCCATCCGATGCATCGGCCACCCGAACATAGTAGGTTTGAGTCTTGTCGATGCCGAAGAGAACTCGCTCTGTTCCGGTGCTCACGATGTCGGAATATGCCACTTCGTTCCCGGCTGGGTCATAGAGCGAGACTCTCACATCGAGAGAGCCATTCGGATCTGTTACCACCTCAATTGATACAAAGTCACCCGTGGTTGCACTGAATTTGTAGTAATCAACGTCTCCCGCCGGACCGATTTCAGCCCCGGAGGATTTGAAGTTGTATGCGATGGGTGTCGCATCGGCAGACGTATTGTTCGGTTCGTTCGGGTCACCTGCGAGCGGCACTGTTGTGAAACTCGTCATCGAGCCTTTGGTTGTCCCAGAGGAATTCTGAGCCGTTGCGCGAACAAAATAGGTCGTGTTGGGTGTGAGATCTGATAGTGTCGCTGAAATCGGCAAGGGGTTCGATCCTGCTCCCAGAGCTTGCACGGCGGTCGTGTTTGACACGGCAGTCGTGGTGCCCCACTCGAATTGGGCATTGGCTGCATTCGCATTGGGCGTAACGATCGCATGCACAGTCGCAGAAGTGGGACCGATGTCTGTTGTGGCACTGGTCGTCACCCAGGGCGGTCCTGGGAGAACTCCACCCACCCATTTCCAAATTGTTCCTCGATTGCCAGCCGCCCAACCATCTGTCGAGGAGGAGAATGACACTTGGCACATAGTTGTCGTATCGGGCGTACTACGGGCAGACCAGGTCAAGCCTGCATCCAATGACAGACCACTCTGTCCGCCCGGCCCGAGAAAAACGGCTGCGGTTGGAGTTGCGAAGTCAATGGTTCCACCGACGGTAGCCCCGGTGATGATCGTGGAACCCCACGTCACCCCTCCGTCCGTTGTGCGGATGATACTTCCATTGATCCCCTGAACAAGCCCAACTGTCTCACCTGCAAATGCGGTCGTTGAAAGTCCATTCCCTAATCCGCTGATGCCGGGGCTTACCTGCCAAGTCTTGCCCCTGTCAATCGAGCGGAAAACACGAGGATTTCCTCCCGAGTTGTTGACTGTCGAAAACCACGCGTCGTTGCCTGCAATTGACAGGTTATTTGCAAGACTGTGCTCGCCCGCAGCAGGAGCAGGAATGTTCACCGCAGCGGTTCGCGACCAGGAGTAGCCGCCGTCCGTGGTCGTATAGATAACAAAGTACCCCCCTTCGGGATCACCGAGAAGAATTCCGCTATTCGCATCGTAAAAACGGACTGCATCGTAGAACGTTGTCGGGTCACTGGAAGTGAGTTGCTGAGTCCAGGTTGAACCCCCGTTCGTTGTCTTATACAGGACTGAGACGATCGAGTTAGGGTCATGGGCAACCACCCATGCGGTAGTTGCGTCGTCCGCTTCAATACTGTAGCAGTTCAAGCTCGAAACGAGCGGTGATGTCTGCGTCCACGTCGTTCCCCCATCCATCGTGCGCAGGATCGTCCCCTTGGCACCGCATGCCCACGCAACGTTTCCATTCACTGCCCTAACAGAGTAGAGAGTTACGGAGACTCCGCTCGACTGTACTGCCCATGCTGGAGCGCTGGCCGCGGTCGTGAAACTGATAATTGATCCCCTTTGTGTACCTGCCTCGTTCTGAGCAACAGCTCGATAATAGTACGTCATGGATGGAGTCAGCGCACTCAAGCTGGCAGAGACTGTCATCGCACTTGCCCCTGAGCCGATGGACTGAGATGTTGTCGAGGTGGGTAACGAGAGTGTGCTGCTCGTACCCCACTCGAACCATGTTGTTGTTGGTGCTCCGTTCGGATTGATGGTGCCGTTGAGCGTCGCGCTCGTCGCAGCAACATTCGTCGGAGCGCCCGTGGATACGATCGGGAGGATTGAAATGGTTGTGAAGCTCCAACTTCCTGAGAAGGCACTCCATCCTCCTGAATTCCCGGCCCTCGCGCGCCAGTAGTGCATCGTGCCGTTTGCCAGTGGACCGACTGACCTCGACGCTCCCGTGAGCGAAGAGTCATCCACAACGAGAGTCGTGAACGCAGAGAGTGTTGAAACCTGCAGATGGTACTTTATGGCACCAGCCGAGGTTGCCCAGGTCAAAGTGACCGTCGTCGGTTGTGCACTTGCACCATTCAAGGGGGAGGTGAGAGCGGGCACTGAAGGCGCTGTGGGCTGATAGTAGAAAGCACCAATATCGGTGCGTGATCCATCGGGATCGGCGGGACTCCCGGGATCGCCAGCATTGATGGCGGGAGAACCAGAGCGGAGACGGTAATCTCCATTCGCTCGATCGACAAACAAAGGATCGCCATCAAGGTTGTTTTTGCACTCTGCGACTGCCGTGTTCATCGTCGCAGAAGTGTAGTAGTCAGTTGTCCCTTCATCTCTGTACACACCCGAACCATTGGCATAAGACAGATTGTACCACACCTTTCCAGGATCGCTCGTAGAACTTCCTTCCCGGATGCCGTATCCTGAATTCAATGAAATGATATTGTTCAAAATGGAATCAGGCGTCGCAGAGGTGATCTCGATGCCATCACCGGTGTTGTCTGAGATCGTGTTGTTGATGATCGTGGGCGTCTGGCCGGAGGAGGCGCACAATATGCCGCTCCCCACATTCTTTGCTACCACGTTCTTGACAATCGTTGGAGCACTCGACGAGCCGTAAACGATGATAGCATCATGAACAGAATAGGTCTTGTTGCGATTGTCCAACACAACATTGCCCTCGATACGCGGCGAGGAGTTGTTTAAGTAAACAGCGCTTCCATTGTAGGGACTGTCGCATCGATTTCCGCTCATTGTGTTGCCTTTGATGGATGGCGAGGCATTGAGGAGATAAGTTGCACTACCGTCATCAAAGGCGTAGTTACTCGTGATCGTATTGTTCTCTATCGTCGGCGAAGAACTCGCTACGTAGATCCCCCCACCGTAGCTCGACACGGAATTCCCCGTAATCTTGTTGCCAGTAATCTTCAGGGCAGACCCGGCGGAAACATAGAACCCTCCCCCATTCGAGCTTCCGCCCCCTCCTTTGATCGTAAATCCCTCTACTCTCGTTGACGCATCAACGATTCCAGCACATCTTATCACTGTGTTAGTTGCACCTGCATCGATAATACTCACATCCATTCCCGCCCCCACTAGTGACACGCCATTATTCATCATGGTTGGAAATGTTTCGCCCAGGGTTGTGTTGTACGTTCCCGCCGAGACGTACAGCGTGTGACCCGATCCGGAGATCTGTCCGAGCGCATACGTGATCGTCTTCCAAGGAGTGCTTTGCGTGCCATTACCGGCGCTGTTACTCCCGGTGGACGCGTTCACATAGTAGTCGGCGGAGTTTGGCAAACCGCTGGGAGTGCTCGTTGTCGCCTCCGAGGTGTTTCCGTAGGCGCCAATGTTTATTCTGCCTCCATTGGGCAACGGCTCGTTGTTGTACGCAGAAGCCGGATCTCCTCTATCGATTGCCGGTGAGCCAAGCCGAAGATGATAGTCGCCATTGACCCGATCGACAAAGAGCGGGTCTCCATCGAGGTTGTTCTTGCACTCAGCAACCGCGGTGTTCATCGTCGCAGAAGTGTAGTAGTCAGTTGTCCCCTCATCCCTATACACACCTGAACCATTTGCGTAAAACAGATTGTACCACACTTTCCCAGGATCGCTCGTAGAACTTCCTTCCCGGATGCCGTATCCTGAATTCAATGAAATGATGTTGTTCAAAATGGAATCAGGCGTCGCAGAGGTGATCCCAATTCCATCTCCGGTGTTATCTGAAATTGTATTGTTGATGATGGTGGGAGTCTGCCCGGAGGAGGCGCACAATATGCCGCTCCCCTCATTCTTGGCAATCACGTTGTTGACAATAGTTGGCGCACAGGACGAACCGTAGACGATGATAGCATCGTGAGCAGAATAGGTCTTGTTGCGGTTGTTCGAGACCACATTACCATCCAGGACCGGAGAGGAGTTGTTCAAATAAACAGCGCTTCCATTGTAGGGACTGTCGCATTCATTTCCCGTCAATGTGTTGCCTTCGATGGACGGTGAAGCATTGAGGACATATATTGCGCTGCCGTCATAGAAGGCGTAGTTACTCGTGATCGTGTTGTTCTCTATTGCGGGCAAAGAACCCTGCATAACATAGATCCCCCCGCCGTAGCTCGACACGGAATTCCCGGTAATCTTGTTGCCTGATATCCTCAGCACTGAGCCAGCGGAAACAAATATTCCGCCGCCATTCGAGACGCCTCCGCCTCCCTTGATGGTGAAGCCCTCCAGTCTGGTGGTTACAATAACGATGCCCACACATCGTATCACCGTGTTCGTTCCACCGGCATCGATGATACTCATATCAATTCCTGCACCTACGAGCGACACTCCATCATTCATCATGATCGGAAATGATTCGCCCAGGGCCGTGTTGTACGTTCCCGCCGACACGTACAGCGTGCGACCCGATCCCGTGATTTGACCAAGAGCGTATGTGATGGTCTTCCATGGGCTCGACTGTGTGCCATTTCCGGAAGTGTTACTGCCGGTAGAGGCGTTGACGTAGTAGTCCTGTGCAGCAGCGGCCATTGTCGTGAAGCTCCACGTGCTGCAATAGGAGCTTGAGCCGCCAGCGTTAGTGGCGTTGATGTGCCAGTAATAGACTGTGTTGTTTGCTAGACCACTGGCGGAATATGATGTGCCTGTGATGCCGCTCTGATTGACAACAAGCGGTGAGAAGTTGGAGTTGGCTGACACCTGTAACTGATACGATGTAGCGCCAGTGGAAGCGTTCCAACTCAGATTCGGACTCGTCGAAAGTCCCGTCGAACCATTCAAGGGTGAAGCTAGAATAGGCGCGGACGGCGGCACGAACACTGTTGTGAAGCTCCAGCTCGATGAGAAGGCGCTCCATCCAGCTGAGCTACCAGCCCTCGCCCGCCAATAGTACATCGTGCCGTTTGCCAATGGACTGACTGACCTCGACGCTCCCGTTAGCGAAGAGTCATCCACAACGAGAGTTGTGAACGCAGAGGTTATTGAAACCTGCAGATGGTATTTCGTGGCACCGGTTGAAGTCCCCCAAGTCAGGGTAAGCGTCGTCGGCTGAGAAGTTGCAGTGTTGGATGGAGAAGAGAGTGGCGGCGCCGACGGAACTGTTGCTATGGGGACGTAGTACAAGGCGCCGATATCTGCACGCGTCCCATCTGGATCAAGGGGAGTCCCTAGGTCACCTGCATTTATAGCGGGCGAGCCGGATCGGAGACGGTAATCTCCATTCGCTCGATCGACAAACAAAGGATCCCCCTCAAGGTTGTTCTTGCACTCGGACACACCGCCATTCAGCGTGCTCGCTGAATAGTACTCCGTCGAGGCCTCATCTCGGTATAATCCGGCCGAGTTGGCGTAGAACAAGTTGTACCACACTTTGCCGGGGTCGCTCGACGTGCTGCTCTCGTTGATGCCATAATTCGAGTTCAGTGCGACGATGTTGTTGACAATCGAATCGGGCGTAGCGCCCAAGAGGTAGATTCCGTCGCCCGTATTCTCGACAATCGTGTTATTCACGATGGTCGGCGTTGCAGAGAGCTCACACCAGATGCCGTGGTCAGTATTGTTGACAACGACGTTTCTCAAGATCTTGGGCTTGCTTGACGATCCTGCGATGTAAATCCCGCTGCTTGTCGTGAGAGAGCCATAGTCGGCCTTGATTCCGTTGCTTGCGATCGTATTGCCTGTGAACACTCCACCGGAGTTCTCAATAGAAATCCCCGCTCCCAGCGTTGTCCCTGAAGTGGCATAGAGGCGCCGGAGCGTGTTGCTCGAGATGGTATTGCTCTCAAGCAGCGGAGTAGCCGAACCCGCCACGTACACACCAGCTCCATACGCGAGTGCAAAGAAGGAATTCTGAGCTTCATTGTCTCGGATGATATTTTGCAGGAGCTGAGGTGAAGAGGTCCCTACGATTGCGACACCTGCCCCATATGCTCCAAAGTCACTGGGGTCGGTCGGCGCCCGCGTTGCCATGACTGTATTTCCCGAGATCTCGCAGTTCACAATCGTCGGAGAGGAATTCAGAATATAGATCCCGCCCCCGTACCGTTTCGCTGCTGTTGCGGTTGACACGATGTTGGAGGTGATCCTGCACCCCTGCAACTTGAACGCCGAACCGGCAGTAATGAACAGCCCGCCGCCCTGGTTCGTATTCCCACCTCCTTGAATGGTGAACCCCTTCACGACCGTCGCCGGATCGCTAATTCCCACAGCCTTGACCACGCCGTTGCTCCCCTTTGCATCAACGATGGTGGTTTGAGC
>JBGPAN010000137.1:0-8916 GCA_041480785.1 Bacteroidota bacterium
CCACTACTTGCATCAGCTCCAGTCAATTTTCCAAAATACTTCTGTTGTGAAGCTCGTATGGAAGCATATCCTTGATTGTTTATCACAAAGAATTTGATAGGCAAGTTAAGTCGCCGCACGGTTTCTAGTTCTTGGACGTTCATTTGAAACCCACCATCACCATCAATTGATATTGTCTGCTTTCGCCCGCTGGCTAGACATGCACCAATGCCGGCAGGCAACGCAAAGCCCATCGATCCCAGACCCCTATCGTGAAAGACCCGTTGCTTCGATTTCACTCGAAGCACCTGAAAGAATATTTCAACCGCAATCCCGGAACTTCCAGGCGCGATCAAATCACCCTCTGATAATTCTTCGCTGAGGATTTCAAAAAAGTAATATGTACTGAGCTCAGTCATCCCGCGGTGTTCAGGAATTACCGCCGGATATTTTGTCTTCCATTCTCTACATCTTGCTATCCATGCGGAACGGTCTTTCCGTTTTATCCTCTCATCCTGTCTCTGGAATTCTCGTACAAAAGACTTGGCGTTTGTGCATATCGGTATGTCGATCGTATTCTTCAGTTTTTCTATTTCAGCCAAATCGATGTTCACCATGATTTTCTTGGCAGCTCTGGCAAGTTTATCTGGAGCATATCCGATCATTGCCATATCCAACCGCGCTCCGACAATAAGTAACCAATCGGAATTTTGCAGCGCAAAGTTCGCCCCTCTTGTTGCTACAGCACCCGGACTTCCAACAAGCATTTCATGGCTATAGGGTATGAGATCGATCCCCATCCAGGTAGTCAAAACTGGTATCTGCAGCTTGTCGATGAGATCCAGAAGATCATCTTGCGCCCCAGCTAAACGGACACCATTTCCTACCAAAACGATAGGTCTTTCCGCTTTGTTCAAGAGCTCGATAGCCTTGGTAACCTGATCCTTTAGGATGTGATCTTCTGATTCCTGATTTCCCGCTTCTATTTCATTGAAGCGTTTGAGATTCTCCGGTTCAATTGTGGATGCCTGGACATCTAACGGGATGTCGATCCACACAGGTCCCGGACGACCAGATTTCGCGAGGTACACGGCCTTTTCCAGATGGTACCTAATGGTACTAGGATCCATTATAGTGACCGCAAATTTGGTAATTGGTTTCACCAGGGAGACAATGTCAATTTCTTGCACGCCCAGTTGCCTGAGACCTAGATCTCCTTTGAGATCAGAACGTTTTACCTGACCTGAGATGAAAAAGCAAGGAGTTGAATCTAGCCATGCGGCGGCGGTGCCGGTAATTGCATTTGTACCGCCAGGACCAGTCGTTACCATTGCAACGCCGAGATTGTTTGTCACCATTGCATAAGCTTCTGCTGCAATGGCACTTGCCTGTTCATGGAGGTTACATACAAATTCAATCTCCCTGCAACGACCTAGTGAGTCGTTGAGGTGCATTGCACCGCCGCCTGGTAGCACAAACACATGCTTGACTCCTTGACCAGCGATGAATTGTACGACGTAGTCTGATAGTTTCATTGAACAGGCTTTTCGTTGGTAGTGAGCGAGCTAGATAGAATCAAGTCTAGGAGTTCACGAACAGCACCATTGCCACCTTGTTTCTTCGTTATCACCGCGACCTTTTCAAGTACAGCATGTTGAGCATTCGCAGGGGCAGCTGGAAGGCCCACAATGCCCAATGCAGCTAAGTCATTTATGTCATCACCCATAAAACATACCTGCCCCAGATTGAGGTTGTATTTTTGTGCAAAATCTTTCAATGCCGAGGCCTTGTCCTTGCATCCCTTATAGACATCAACGATGCCCATCTTGGATGCAAAACGGTCAACCAATGGACTGTCCTCGCCCGAGATCAGCGCAAAGATCATACCCGACTTCATCCCTAGCGAAATACCCATGACATCCAGGAAATAGAATTTCTTGAATTCCTCACCACCTGGACCCCAAATAAAGGTGCCGTCTGTCAACACGCCATCAACATCCAGCGCGACTGCTCTTATCTTATTCACGAGTCTATCCTTTGCGTCTCAGTTTCTTGATAATTGGTTTCTCACGCTCAATAACCCGCTTGATTCCATCCCCCATCGACATCTCCATC
This sequence comes from Bacteroidota bacterium, assembly GCA_041480785.1. Classification (GTDB taxonomy): domain Bacteria; phylum Bacteroidota; class Ignavibacteria; order UBA10030; family UBA10030; genus UBA9647. The sequence continues at coordinate 2,095 of JBGPAN010000137.1, forward strand.
AAACGTATTCCGGATACCATTTTGATGATACCGCCTGGACCTAGGGATGCTGCCTGATCAGACCCCCACATGGCCCTGTCAAGGGTGATGTGCCGCTCCACAACACAGGCTCCAAATGCCACTACCGCAATGGATGACGGTATGCCGGTTTCGTGTCCCGAATATCCAACAGGAACGCCATAGCGTTGCCTCGACACAGGAATAACCGACAGATTGAGTTCTGCATAATCAGCCGGATACGTACTTGTTGCATGCAGAATCACCAAGTCACGCTTGCCGAGGACTTCGACCGCGTGATCAATTTGCTCTAAAGTACTCATACCGGTTGATAGGATGATAGGTTTCCCTTTTGATCTAGTATAACGAAGAAGATCGTCATCCGTCAGACTTGCGGAAGCAATTTTGTAGCACGGCACATTAAATTGGTCTATGAAATCGACGGAACCTTCATCCCAGCATGAGGCAAACCAGTCGATATTTTTTTCTCTGCAATAACGGTCAATTTCCCGATATTCCTCAAGCTCAAATTCCAGGGCGTATTTTAGATCGCCGTTTGTGTTGCCAAAAGGACTTTCACGGGGAGCAGACAATTCCTCCGGTCTGTATACAACATCAATGGTACGCTTCTGAAACTTGACGGCATTGCACCCCGATAGCTTAGCCAAGTCGATCAGTCTCTTAGCCACATCAATGTCACCGTTATGATTGATCCCTATCTCTGCAACAATAAAGCAAGGATGCCCCTCACCGATTTTGTGGTTTCCAACTATGACTTCAGGCATTTTGAGACTCCTTTATGGATTGATGAACATTAATTTCCATTCAACTCGAAATGGCGTATCAGGATTGCGTCCGCTTCGTCGATTCTTCCGGATGAATTTCCTAGAGAGTACTTCGTTCATCTACTGCTCGTTCACTTGACCCCTAGGCTCAATGACGCCCCCTTCTTGGCCATGGAAGACGATTGTCCTTCGAATACCTTCCTCGAGTGAAACCGAAGGTTGGAGGCCAAGCTCGGTCTTGGCCCGCTGGACGGCGGGGACGTAGCGTTCAGCAAGTCGCCCTGCTACTGGCATCCTTTCAATCTTCACTGCACGAGCAGGATCGAAGGCCTTCGCAACCGTGAAAGCCAGTTCTCTGACAGTGGTTTCATCTGCCGAGCCAACGTTGTATGCACGGCATGATTTTCCGTTCGCCAGGATTGTCCAAAGCCAGATCGCCAGGTCCGCGGCGTAAAGGTACGAACGATATGGCGTCCCATCTCCAGTGACCCCGATCGGCCCTCCGTTCAGACCATCACGAATGAAATTGCCGATGGCAAAGTGGGAGTCCAAAGGCAGATACGGACCAACGAAGGCGAAGCATCGGGCAATCTTCGTCTCGATCGAATACTGCTTCGAGAAAATGGAACAGAGCAACTCAGCCGTCCGTTTCCCCTCGCCATACGCATTCAGTGTCTCCATAGTATCTGGAGCGCCACGATAATCTTCTGTGACGTGAGTCATTTCCGATGGCTGTTTTCCATAGACAGCGCCGGAGCTTATAAACAATACCTTCTCGGCATGACATTGGTGAGCGAAATCAAGTGTTCGCCTCGTCCCTTGTATAATAGTATCGAGCATGAGCAGAGGATTTTCAGCGTTAAGCTTGGAACTCGCTTCGGTTGCGCCATGAATCACAAAAGAGAACTCGCCTTCAGGAAACTTGAAATCTCGCACATCCCCAGGATACAACTTTATCGACGGATCGTCGACCAGCCAGGGGACCTTTCGAGAAAATGCTGCCCCATTGCGAGTCAGGACGATCGCTTCAGCATTGAGACCAAGCTCTCTGTTTGCCCAGGCAAAACTCCCGACGAGCCAGGTTCCGATAAATCCTGTACCTCCAGTAATGAAAATCCGTCGCCCTCTCAGTTCTTCCCACGAAGAAAGAGTCATTTTCAGAACATGCGCAAGGTCTTCCCGAAGGATGGAATTCTTGATATTCTCTCTCAGGTCGCCCACAACTGACCCCTCTCGGCGGCAAGCCTGGTGTACTCTTCGATTTGATGAACCGAGAAACGATACAGGTTTTGACCCGGGGAATCGTAATGATTCTTGTACCACCGTACCGTCATCCTGAGGTTCTCATCGAAAGAGAGGACGGCTGACCAAGGAAGCATCATATGAGCCTTGTCGCATGACAGCCTTAGCCACCCTGCCTCGTGCAATCTTCGGTCTTCGCTCCCAGAAATGTCCTTCCACTCGCCAGAACCCCATTCTTCCAGAACCTTGGCCACGAGATCGCGCACGCAGCGCGCCGAAGTCTCAAGAGGTCCAAAATTCCACGGACCGGAGAACGTCAGAGGATCTTCATTGACCCTCGCCGCCAACCACATGTACCCGCTCAACGGCTCCAAGACATACTGCCAAGGACGAACCGCCATCGGACTCCGTACATTCACAACTTCCCTTTGGCTCAAGGCACGAAAAACGTCCGGAACAATTCTGTCGCGCGCCCAATCTCCTCCACCAACCACATTGCCTGCCCGAACTGTCACAGCTCCGAGATCTTTGCTGTGTCGCAGGAATGATCGGTAGTATGACCGAAAGACGATTTCAGCCGCGCCTTTCGATCCACTGTAAGGATCATCTCCTCCCAAAGGATCGTTTTCCTTGTAGCCCCACACTTGCTCGCGATTTTCGTAGCACTTGTCGCTTGTCACGACGACCAGCGACTTGATCGACGGACACTGCCTCGTTGCTTCAAGAATGTTCAGAGTCCCCATCACGTTTGTTTCCATCGTAAGCTTTGGTTCTTCGTACGATAGACGCACCAAAGGTTGGGAAGCCAGATGGAAGACAACATCAGGTTTCGTATCCTGAAAGACTTGATGGAGATGATCATAGTCTCGGACGTCTCCGATGTTGTGGCTCACTCTTTTTTCCAGGTTGCAGACCTTGAACAGACTCGGTTCTGAAGGAAAGCCAATAGAATAGCCTGTCACGTTGGCGCCGAGCTCACGGAGCCACATGCACAGCCACGAGCCCTTGAAACCCGTATGACCCGTTACCAGTACTCGTTTGTCTTTGAAGTAGCCTTTGAATGCGTTCTCCATGGTCTCACTTCCAGTTTTTCCAGGGTGCTTTGCCGGACGCCCACATTGCGTTCAGGATTTCATATTCTCGGGGAGTGTCCATCCCCAGCCAAAAACCTTGATGGGCGAAGGCAACAAGCTGGCCATCTTTCACCATCGCCGGCAGTGACACTTGCTCCAACAAGAGTTTCTCGTCGTCCCACAGGTAGTCCCATATTTTCGAGTTGTCGAACACCATGAATCCGCCGTTGATCCAACCCTCGCCAACATTTGGCTTTTCGTTGAAACTTGTGACGAGGGAATCTTTCATAAGTACTTCGCCAAACCGTGACGATGGCCTCACCGCGGTAATCGTGCCAACACCTTGGCTCGACAGGTGGTGGTCGATCAGGGCTTTGAGATTCACATTGGCCAGACCGTCTGCGTATGTCAAACAGAAATGCTTTTCTCCTTCAAGATACTTCCTCACACGCCACAGGCGGGCTCCAGTCATACTCTCCTCCCCGGTCTCTGCAAACGTGATTTTCCAGCCTTCTTCTTCAACGTCTTGATGGAGTTCCAAAGATGGTTTTGCTCCCAACTGGAGGGTGAAATCGTGACAGATCGCTTGAAAGTTCAGAAAGAAGTCTTTGATCTGCCAACCTTTGTAGCCGAGACACAGGACGAACTCCGTCATGCCAAACTGCGCATACATTTTCATGATGTGCCAGAGAATTGGCATCCCGCCTATTGGCACCATCGGCTTGGGGAGAACCTCGGAAACATCTTTGATCCGTGTGCCTCTGCCACCGCATAGAATGACAACCTTCATTTTATCGCGCCTTTCCCTTTTTGGACAATCAGCGAACAAAATCGAATATGACTACTCCCATTGATCTGTGAATATTTGTTCCCTTGTGACGGATTGGGCCATCAAGGTGGCCTCAAAAGACTTGATCATGAGAGGCGGGCCTGAAAGGTAGAAGTCCGAGCCTTGCGCATCTCTAACACGACTCAATATCGTCTCAATGTCTAGCTTGCCGCGTTGATATTCCGGGTCGGACTCAGGAACATTTTCCACGAACACCAGTTTCGAGAAGAGTTCGAGCTTTCTGGAACACTCCTCCAGTAGTTCATGATAGATGATAAGGTCTCGTGACCTCACGCCGTAAAAAAGCATGACCGGCGCGCGAACACCGACATCTAGTATGTATTCAAGGAACGATACAAAGGGCGTGATGCCGGTCCCACCCGCGATGAGCACTTTGTCCCTGCCATTGGGTTCGAATGATACGTCCCCATAAGGGAGCTTCAAGAAAACAATACTTCCTTGACGGATTTCATCAAACATCCTCCGAGTGTACTTCCCCTTCACTGCCAGAGTAATCCTGAGTGAGCTCGACCTCAGCGGAGAACTCGCGATCGAAAATACTCGGGACTCAGGCCATTGCCTGGTTGGATCATACGCTTCCAAAGACAAATGGAGGAATTGCCCCGGGTGAAATCTCGGAAGTGGCTCCAGGGGACGCAATATCAAGGTGCAGACTTCATTCGAATGTTTTAGCACAGATGTGACTTCTGCAGAGATCTTCCTCACGTTTGCCATTGCTAAAGGGTCTTAAAGAACTCTTCAAACTTCTCGATGACATAGTCTATGTGCTCCTCGGTCAAACCGGGGTATACACCGACGAAAAATGTGTTCTCCATTGTGAAATTAGTGTTCGACAAATCTCCGATCACTCTGCGCTCGATATTCTGGAACGCCGGCTGGCACAAAAGGTTGCCGCAGAAGAGGTATCTTGTCTCGATCCGATTGTTCTCCAAGTGACTCACCAGATCCTTCCTGCTAAATCGGCTATTATTTCTGACCGAGATCGGAAACGCGAACCAAGCCGGGTCGCTTTTGGGTGTCGCGAGAGGAAGGATGAGGGACTCCTCAAACCTCGCCAAGCCTTTGTAGAGACGTGCAAAATTTGCCTTCCGCGCTTTGACGAACGATGGAAGCTTCTCGACTTGTGCAGCACCAATTGCAGCCTGCAGATCTGTCATCTTCAGATTGTACCCGATGTGGGTGTAGACGTACTTATGATCATACCCATATGGGAGTGTACCAAATTGCTGGGAGTACCTTCGACCACACGTGTTGTTCTCACCGCCACTGCAATAACAATCACGCCCCCAATCGCGAAACGACTTTGCGATGCGAGCCAGGTTTTCATCGTTCGTAGCAACGCAACCACCTTCTCCGGTTGTGATATGATGGGCCGGATAGAAAGAGACAGTTGAAATGTGACCGAACGTCCCCGTAAGCTTGCCGTCATATGTCGAGCCCAAGGCGTCGCAATTGTCCTCGACAAACCAGAGCTCCCTCTCCTTTACAATCTCCATCACGGAGTCGACATTGACCGGGTTGCCCAACGTATGTGCAAGCATGATGGCCTTTGTTTTCGGAGACAGGGCTTGCCTGATTCGCTCGGGCATGATGTTGTATGTTCCCAGTTCGATATCGACGAAAACAGGAACCAGCTGGAGTTGCACGATCGGGGAGACCGTTGATGGGAACGCTGCTGCCACAGTGATGACTTCGTCGCCCGGTCTGAGAGCTCGAGAACCAAGCTTTGGCGATGTGAGTGCGCTGAGTGCTATGAGATTCGCAGAAGATCCGGAATTCACAAGTGTCACGTCAGAGACACCCAGATAACCAGCGAGCTTAGCTTGAAACTGTTCTGAATATCTTCCCTCCGTCAGCCAGAAATCGAGTGAAGAGTCCACCAAATTCGCCAGTTCATTCTCATCGAATACTCTTCCGGCATAGAAAACCTTATCTCTCCCCTTTTCGAATTTCTTGGAACCGAACTTTGAGTCGTAGTACTTCTTTGTGAGAGCGATTATTTCTCTTCGAAGATTTTCTGAGTCTTCCATAATCGTTTTTGTCGTGTCTCTGTTGTGGAACAACCGTACCGATCACGGATCAATCGCAGGTTCCGTAGGTCAAGTTCGACCAGAGGGTTCAATGCGAGTCAAGAGTCACTCGATTCCCCACCCGAGAGGCTGGTCAGCGACATGGTACTGAGTCATTTTTTGGGAGTCAAGTGCCTTTATGTTGGAACGATTGTCTCTCTTCTAACGATTCACCTTCGGTGACGACCTGATGAGCGTTGTGAGCCAACCGATCCTTATCGGCATCGGCGATGACCTTGTTAGAGAAAGATGCGGGGCTCGAGCGCGAGGGTTGAGACTGCTGCAGCTGATGCTACGTTTCTTCACTTCGATGGCAACGGTTGTAAGACAGCCGGGTCAAACGGAACCAGCTTCAACTGTTCTTTGCTGCTGTCTCTTTCGAGGATAAATGGGGTCCTGTCTCGAAAATATCCCACGAGGGCGTGGTTGGACGCCGTGTCTGCATACCATGCGTATACTACATCATCTGTGAAATCAGGAGATGGGTTTCTATGGCCGAAAACCCATCCTTTGTCTGGCCGAAATTTCATCAAGACCAGGCCATGATGTACATTCGCAGATCGGACAACTTCATAAGGTTCACGAATCTGATCAGTCAGTCGATGGATGTGCGAAATCTGCTCTGGGACGAACGTGACCAACGATAGAATCAATGAGAGCACCAGAAAATTGGGAACCAATGCGTTGCCGTGCTTGAAATGATCGGCAAACAAACGGTGAAGGAACACAACAGCTCGCCCGCTCAGCAGCAGCAGCGGGATCATGGTCTCGTAGTAATAGACTGGGCCAAGATCTGAAACACCTGG
>JBGPAN010000138.1:0-8880 GCA_041480785.1 Bacteroidota bacterium
ATGGCCAACTCCGCCTCCGACGCCCGCTCATCTGAACAGGAATTGCGCCAGAAGCTTATCGATGTAAAAGCGGTTGATGTGATGGTTGCTGTCGGACCGAACATGTTCTATACGGTGACACTCCCGTGCACACTTTGGTTCTTCGATAAAGGTAAAGCCAAGTCCCCGCGTGCCAACTCCGTCTTGTTCATTGACGCCAGGCATATCTACCGGCAAGTGGACCGCGCACACCGTGAATGGACACCCGCACAGATCGGTTTTATGGCAAACCTTGTTCGGCTGTATCGCGGCGAAGAGCTCGACTTCACACTTGGCGGCGACGAAGCTGCGCAGAAGATCAAGGATGTCTTTGGCAAGAAAGCGAAGTATGCAGACATTCCTGGCTTGTGCAAGGCTGCCACGCTCAAGGAAATTGAAGCGCAAGGCTGGTCGCTAAACCCCGGCCGCTATGTGGGCGTGGCCGCCGGCGAAGCCGTGAGCGACGAGGACTTCAAGGAGCAACTCGAAACGCTGAACGAGGAACTCGAAACGCTCAATGCCGCAGCACGGGAACTGGAAACCACTATCGCCAAGAACGTGTCGGAGATACTCGAAGCATGAGCAATTCCAAAGAGGCCAATCCAAAGCCCAAAGGCCAGTTCCTGGTCTATTCTCCCGAAGACGGCCAGGTGAAAATCGAGGTCCGGCTGGAGAATGAAACCGTCTGGCTGACCCAGCAGCACATGGCCGACTTGTTTCAGACGACCAAGCAGAACGTAAGCCTGCACCTGCAAAACATCTTTAAAGCAGGGGAGCTGGTGGAAGATTCAGTTGTCAAGGATTCCTTGACAACTGCCATCGATGGCAAGAACTACACATCGAAATACTACAACTTCGATGCCACTATCTCAATTGGAGGAATATTCGTGGCAGAGAAACGCCCCAGCGCGACTCACAAGGATTCCTTGACGTCTGACGTTCAGTGGCGTCCGCGCGACCTCGAACAAACCATCGCCCGCAACGTGGCGGAGATACTGGAGGCGTGACGATGGCAGCGACCAGGAGCGAATGGCCGCTGAAGCGGCTGAAAGACATCACCTCGAAAATCGGGAGTGGTGCAACCCCGCGCGGTGGGAAGAATGGCTACAGGGCAGACGGAATCTCCCTCATTCGCAGCCTCAACGTTTACGACTTCAGCTTCGCCGAAGAAGACCTCGCTTTCATCGGCGATGAGCAAGCGGCGGAACTCGACAACGTCATCGTCCAAAAGGACGACATCCTTCTGAACATCACAGGCGCGTCCGTCGCTCGGTGTTGCTTGACCAATCCGAAGTTCCTGCCAGCGCGAGTTAATCAGCACGTCGCAATTGTGCGGATTCGTCCGGATGTGGCCGACGCGCACTTTGTCCTCTATTGCATAAACAGCCTGCACTTTAAGAGCCGCTTGCTCGCACTCGCACAGGGTGGCGCAACACGGGAGGCTCTCACGAAAACCACGATTGAGAATTTCGAGGTTTGTCAGCCTCCGCTTCCAGTGCAACGGCGAATAGCGGGCATACTGTCGGCCTACGACGAGCTTATTGAGAACAGTCAGAGGCGCATCAGGATATTGGAGGCGATGGCGCGCGCCCTTTACCGCGAGTGGTTCGTTCAGTTCCGCTTCCCTGACTCCGCCGAGGCTTCGTCGGGCAGGCCCGGACACGAAAAGGTCAAGCGCGTCGCTTCCCCCCTCGGCGACATCCCCCACGGCTGGGAGGCGATTCCGTTTGAAAAGTTGCTCGTTTCGATGACCGGGGGCGATTGGGGTTCTGACCAACCGACAGAAGACGAGTCCGCTGAGGTCTGTATCGTTCGCGGCACGGACCTTGATGAAGTCGCCTATGGCGGCGAACTACGCGCTCCTGTCCGCTTCATCAAACCTTCGAGCTTGAAATCGCGCGGACTCCGACCCGGCGACGTGATTGTGGAAAATTCGATTAACGCCAAGAGCCGGTGTATTGGCACGACATTGCTCGTGGATGACAAAGTTCTCGCTCGCATCGGTCGAGACGCAGTCGCAGCGAGCTTCTGTAAGGTTTTTCGACTGCATGACCCACGGCTAGCACCACTTGTGCATCTCCACTTTCGTCGCCTGCGTGAAGACGCTCGGATGGAGTATTACCAAAACGTCGCGGCGAACGGCATCGGCAACTTCCAAGCTAGGAAGTTTGCAGAGGAGGAGCATTTGATTCTCCCGAAAGACGAAGCACTTCGCTCCAAGTTGATTGATGGAATTGCCGCATCGTTCGAGAGCGTTGGTGTCCTCTCATCCCAATCATCCAACCTCCGCCGGACGCGCGACCTGCTGCTGCCGCGACTGCTTTCTGGGCAAGTGGAGCTAAAGGAAGCCTAACCTATGCCCCACTCTTACACCGAAGACCAACTTGTCAAGCAGCCCGCCATCGGGTTGTTCGCGGAGTCAGAGCTATGAATAGACAGGAGTCGTAATATGATGACCCTTCGTCAACTTGCCGAGGAACCTGCGACGATGCCAACGGTTACCGGCTGGTATCTTGCCGCAATTGCAGAAGCACGCGGAAAACAGGAACTGTACTTGCGTCAATCGCCGCAAAAGCTCGAAGTCTTGCGAAATCATGCAATCATCGAAAGTGCTATCTCTTCGAATCGCATCGAAGGAGTGACTGTTGATAAGTCGCGTATCGGGACATTGATGTTTGGCAAGCCAGTGCTGAAGGACCGGGACGAAGAGGAGGTGCGCGGTTACCGGGATGCCTTAAAGGTAATCCATGAAAGGGGGGCACGTCTCCGCATCAGCGAATCAACCATCAAACGGATTCACACACTCACACGCGGTAACATCTGGGACGCGGGGCGTTACAAAGAAAAGGATGTTGATATTATACAGACCTATGCCAATGGGAGGAGCCGTGTCCGTTTTCGCAGCGTTTCCGCCAAAGGAACGCCCGGGGCCATGAACGAGTTATTTGATCTTTGGCGGCGGGGCTGGCGTGAACAATGGATGCACCCGCTGATTCTTGCTGCGGCGCTGAATCTTGATTTCCTGTGCATCCATCCCTTTCGCGACGGCAACGGCCGGGTATCCAGGTTGCTATTCCTGCTTGCCTGCTATCACTGCGGCATCGAAGCAGGACGGTACATCAGTCTCGAGCGGCTGATCGAACAGAACAAGGAGCGATACTATGAGGTGCTCGAGCAAAGCTCCGTTGGGTGGCACGAAGGGAAACACAATCCCTGGCCGGCCATCAACTTCCTGTTGTATATGCTCTCACTTGCATGTAGGGAATTCGAGCAGAAGATCGGGCATTTGAAATCACCCCGGGGGGAAAAAACGGCCACGGTGTTGGCGGCTATTGACCGGCACGTCGGCACATTTAGCGTTGCGGATCTTCAGTCCACGTGCCCGGGTGTGGGGGTCGATATGATCCGAAAACTTCTGGCGCGATTGCAGAAAGGAAAGAAAGTGAAATCGTTGGGGATGGGGCGGAGTGCGCGGTGGCAAAAACTGGGAAACTAGGTATCATGTCGTAATCTAGGTATTAAACTACGTATCATCTCTAAGCACTGACTATGAGTCTCCACGCCTACACCGAAGACCAGCTTGTCGAGCAGCCCGCCATCGGGTTGTTCGCGGAGCTTGGATGGTATACGGTCTCGGCATTAGAAGAGACCTTTGGTCCAACCGGCACGTTGCTGCGCGAGACAAAAGGCGAGGTCGTACTCGTGTCACGGCTGCGTGCGACGTTGGAGCGGTTAAATCCCGCGCTTCCGCCCGAGGCCATCACTGCCGCCGTCGATGAATTGACCCGCGACCGATCGGCCATGAGCCTAGAAGCTGCGAATCGCGATGTCTATCTGCTGCTCAAATCAGGTATCAAGGTTTCCATGCCGGATCGAGAGCACGGCGGACAGAAGACTGAGCGAATCCGTGTGTTTGATTGGGAGAATCCGAAAAACAACGATTTCTTGTTGGTCAGTCAGTTCAGCGTCACCGGTGCGCTTTACACTTGCCGTCCAGATTTGGTCGGCTTCGTCAACGGACTCCCCCTGGTGGTCATCGAATTGAAGAAGCCAGGTGTATCTGCTCGCACTGCCTTCGACGAAAACCTAACTCATTACAAACAACAGATCCCGTCCCTTTTCTGGTACAACGCATTGCTCATCGCTTCGAACGGCACGGAGAGTCATGTCGGCTCGCTCACGGCACACTGGGATCGGTTCTTTGAATGGAAGCGAATCGAGCGGGAGCGTGAGCCCCGCAAGGTATCGTTGGAGGTGATGATTCGTGGCACCTGCGACAAAGTGCGGCTGCTCGACCTGGTGGAAAACTTCACCCTATTCTCGGAGCACAAGGCCGGGCTAGTGAAGATCATCGGGCAGAATCACCAGTTCCTCGGCGTCAACAACGCCATAGCATCGATGCTCGCTGCACGCAAACTGGGTCATGGGCAGGGTGGTGTCTTCTGGCAGACACAAGGAAGTGGAAAAAGCTTCGCGATGGTGTTCTTCGCTCAGAAGGTCCTGCGCAAAGTGGAAGGCAACTGGACGTTTGTGGTCGTGACAGACCGTGTCGAGCTGGATGATCAGATCGCCAAGACATTCAAGGCCACCGGTGCGGTCAGTGAAGTTGAGGGGGATGAATGCCACGCCGCAAGCGGCGCGCATTTGCGAGAACTGCTGCGCGGAAATCACCGCTACGTCTTCACGCTCATCCATAAGTTCCAGACGCCGGAGATGCTGTGTGACCGCCCCGACGTGATTGTGCTGACCGATGAAGCGCATCGCAGCCAATACGACACGCTGGCACTGAACATGCGTTCGGCCTTACCGAAAGCGATGTTCCTCGCATTTACCGGCACGCCGCTAATCGCAGGTGAGGAGCGCACCAAAGAGGTGTTTGGGGATTACGTCTCCATCTACGACTTCCAACAGTCGGTTGAAGATGGTGCAACGGTGCCGCTCTTCTACGAGAATCGAACACCCGAGCTGCAGTTGGTAAATCCGGACTTGAACGATGACATCTACAATCTGATTGAAGAGACGGAACTCGATCCCGAACAAGAGACAAAGCTGGAAAGGGAGTTGAGTCGGCAATATCATATCATCACTCGTGATGACAGGCTGCAGACTGTTGCGAAGGATATCGTGCAACATTTTCTTGGTCGCGGGTTCGTGGGCAAAGCAATGGTGGTCTCGATCGACAAAGCTACAGCGCTGAAGATGCACGACAAGGTTCGAAAGCATTGGAACGCCGAAAAGGAGCGCGTGCAAAAGGAACTAGGGCGCTATGATCTCAGTCCAGAGAAGAAGGAAGAGTTGCGTAATCGTTTGGCAGTGCTGAATACTACTGACATGGCGCTGATTGTTTCCCCAGGCCAGAACGAGATTGCTCTGATGCAGAAGCATGGACTCGACATTGTGCCGCATCGGAAGCGGATGAACGAATCGCAGCCGCCACTTGATGAGAAATTCAAAGACTCGGATGACAAACTGCGGATCGTGTTCCTCTGTGCAATGTGGCTGACCGGATTTGATGCGCCAAGCTGCTCTACTGTATATCTCGACAAGCCAATGCGGAACCATACGCTCATGCAAACCATTGCGAGGGCGAACCGCGTGTTTCCCGGCAAGCACAGCGGTATGATCGTAGATTATGCAAACGTTTTCGCCTCGCTCGAAAAGGCGCTTGCCATATACGGCGTGGGTAGCGGCGGGGAGCGTCCTGTTAGAGACAAGGCTAGACTCGTCGAGCAGTTGAGGAACTCTCTGAATGCTGCAACTGCATTCTGTTCGAAACGTCGGGTAGACCTGGCAGCTATTGAACTGTTACCTGCGGGGAACATCAATCGTTTACAGCTGCTGGATGACGCCGTTAACGCACTCATATCGCCCGACCCATTGCGGCGTGAATTTCTTGGCCATGAACGACTCGTGAGCACACTCTATGGTGCGGTAAAACCCGATCCTGCGGCGTTGGAGTTTGCTAGTCGAGTTGCTTGCCTTGTGTCTATTGCAGATGCAATCCAAACCAAACTCAATCCGAATCCGACGGATATTACCGCAGTCATAGACAGGGTGTCAGACGTGCTCGACGCCTCGATCACCGGTGTGGGGATGCCGGCAACTGTGTCGCCGCTGATAGATCTCTCGAAGATCGATTTCGAAGCGCTGCGCAGCCGGTTCAAGAATTCCCGTCATAGGAATACTGATCTTGAAATCCTCAAAGCTGCCATCCGTGCCCAGTTGGAAAAACTGATTCGTCTGAACAAGACTCGGGCTGATTTTCAGGCGAAGTTCGAGGAGTTGATCGAGAGCTATAATGCTGGAAGCCGGAACATCGAGGAATTGTTTAACGACCTGGTGGCTTTGAGTCAAGTTCTCACCGAGGAACAACAGCGCCACATTCGAGAGAACATGACGGAAGAGGAGCTTGTCGTTTTCGATATTCTTACCCGCCCTGCACCAAAGTTGAGCGCAGAAGAGCGTGCTGAAGTTAAGAAAGTCGCCCGTGAACTCCTGAGCAGGATCAAGGAGCTCCTCGTCCTCAACTGGCGGCAGAAGTCCGCGGCGCGGTCCCAGTTGAAACTCGCTATTGAGGACACGCTTGACGGTGGGCTTCCCCGCGTCTATTCAAGGGATCTCTATCAACAAAAGTGCTGCGCTGTGTTCGAGCATGTCTACGAAAGTTATCCGGAGAGAGACATGGGAGTCTACGCGGAAGCAGTCTAGCAGACGCGATGAATAAACACGAAAGGTGAACAATGGAAGAAGAACAAAAAGAAGTGCAGCCCACCATCGGCGAATATCAAGGCAAACCTATTCTCCGCATCCCGACTGTAGACAAGCCAAATCCCGATACCTCGTGGCATTGGCTCTCATTTGGGAAGAACAAGGCCAAAGCGATTGTGAAGTATTTTGATGCGATAAAGAAGTTTGCGGAAGAATAGATGGCAACATGAGAAAAGTAGAGTGAACATGTGCGCATTCCCACCAGCTTTACGATGCTCCTCGGCACCGACACCGGCAGATACCTGAATCGGTTTGATTCATGCTCAAGGCTCCAGAGCAAAGGTAGGCCAACCATCTGCTCGGTAAGGATGTAAGGGGATAGTCAACGCCATCACGGCGCGAAGAAGCATGCTGAACGCGTCGAGGGGCGGCGGGCGGGATTTTTCCAGATTGCAGGCGGAACACATTTTTTGTATATTTCCGATGATCAAACGGTATTTTTTCGGGGTGTAGCGCAGTCCGGTTAGCGCACCTGCCTTGGGCAAGATCTGATACACGAAATTCGTTCCTACCTAAAGTACTTTCACTCAACCAGTAGCAAGGATAGTAGAAGCGCGCTTTAGAAAGCGAGCCTACTATGATGTACCCTGCAAAACACGCCAGTGGTATCTACCACGTTTGGTACACAACCAAGGAAGGAAAACGACGTAAGGTATCCACGCGCTCAAAACATTTTTAATGAAGAAGATAGAAAGGGTATAGAGATATATATGAGAGTTTGAAAAAACTGTGGGCACTATGGGCACTCTGGACACTTTCCGCGTAAGTCATGATACTGTACCAATGTGTCCATATGGAGATCATGAGCAGGCCAAAATATAAACCCCGACGCGCACCGTGAGCATCGGGGTCAGGGAGGTTGTTACAAAAGCTGCCGAGGTTGGCAGCCTATGTATGTACAACGTGTGTGGTCTAGGGTTTGTTCCGTAGGTACAAAAAAAAGAGTGGCCGAATGTCTAGCCACTCCTGCATCATGGTCTCTGGGCTCTGGACTCAACAGGCCTCTGGCCTCTGGACTCAGTGTTAAGGTAGCATAGAGATGGATAAAAGTCTACCACCACCAGTAGCAAAGTCTAGTACCGTTGGTAGCCTCCGCCTCATAAACCTCAACATTGACGGCACAGAAAATGATGCTTTGGACCTTTATGATATTTATATGATATCCATGCATCCATCTCTGCGCGAAGCTTCGAGATGGATTGTAGATCTCGCCTCGATGGAGAATATCCCGGCCGGCATAAAAAAACTCTCCTGATCCTGGTGAAACCGCGAAATGCGAGCTGATTTCGTGGGGTTCATCCGCGTCTTCAATCGATTCGCGTAACCGCGCGCGGCATCATGAGATACGCGAATCACAGAGTGCGCACGACTTGAATTCCATTCCATAAAAAAGCCCAGTGGTTAACTGGGCTTGGTAGTTGATCTGCAGACTGCGATCATCGCAAGAGCAGCATCTTCTTGACATCCACAAATCGCTTGCTTGGATCGCTCACCGATGTGGCATCCAGTCTGTAGAAGTACAGCCCGGACGACACATTGGCGTTCCAGACGACCTGGTTCCAGCCGGCATCCTGATCTCCGTTGAAGAGCTCAACTACGGTTTGACCAAGGAGGTTGAATACGACCAGGTGCACTCGACTTGGCGATGGCAAACCATAGCGGATTGTCGTGCTGGGGTTGAATGGATTGGGATAATTTTGATACAGCAAGAAGTCGCGTGGTATTTCATGTGACCAATTCTCCCATACTGAAGTTACAGTGCCGCCGGATGTCGTCCGGAGAATCGTGCCGTTGTCTCCGACTGCCCAACCATTGTTCGCATCTACAAACTGAACAGCGTTAAGCTGGTTGTTATTAGTGTTCGTTAGCTGTCTTGTCCACGTTGATCCGCCGTTTGTTGTTCTATAAATACTTCCATTGTCTCCAAGAACCCATGCTGTTGAAGTATTTATACCACACAGGGAACGAAGGTTGCCTATATTGTTCGGGTGTGCCGTCCAATTGGTGCCTCCATCCGTCGTTGTGTAGGTATTACCATATGTCCCCACTGCCACTCCTGTATATGCATCGGCAAAACGTACTGAGTACAATGTA
>JBGPAN010000139.1:0-8836 GCA_041480785.1 Bacteroidota bacterium
AAGGAGAAGCTTCGACCGATCACCGATGAGTTGCTCATACATCTGGCCAATGCGAATGTAGCGGAGGGGGTCGGTTGACCAGAGACGTTCCGGGTCCTCGACCTGAAGGTGGAAGCCATAGCGCTTCTGCAATGCCAGGATATGGCTCATGTCGACGCCAATTTGCTCGCGCAATTCCGGAGAGCCATAACTATCCATGGCGGTGACGAAAACCTGGAAGCCCGGCTGACTCTTTGCATGATCGTAAAACTCGCGCAGCAGGCGTCCATAGACTTCGTCAATCTTGTTGATACGGTATTCCGTGAGAGTAGACTGAACGGCGGGGTTGGTTTTCCAGTACCAGGGCGAATTCTGGTCGAAGATGCTCGTCAAATCGATGCCGTATTTTCTCTTCACTTCACGGACGGCTGAAGGATGCATCGGAGTGAACTGAAGAGGTGTTTCAAATCCTTTGCCTGATTCAAAGTATAGTTCAGCGAGATTGACACCATCCCAGTCAAAGCTGTCCAGAAGCGTTCTGTACTTCAACGTAATGCTGTCGACGCACGCCGGATCGGTCAATGCAACGGCGTACCGCCAGGCCGGTTGAGCATCCTCTCCTTTGTAGTTCTTCTCCCGCCATTCGGGATGATCCCGCCAGAATTTCTGCGTGACCTGCGGCGGCTCCAACCATGCATAGACAAGTATACCATTTGCGTGAGCCAGCCGAATGAGTCGGCCATAGTCGTACGTGTATTTCGGATACTCGTGCCAGCCTGCGACGTGAATTCTGCGGATCCCAGCCCGCACCCATTGCTTTACCAAATCCTCCACGCTGGCAGTGGGGCGCAATCCTGGATCAAAGTAGGTTTCGAGATTTTCCCTCCTGATAATGGGACCCAAGCGAAAATAACTCTTCACGTAGTCGAGGAGATAGGGGTAACGGCTATAACCGAGTTGTGAGAGCGGGTCAAACCAGGATGCAAAGAAGATGACTTTTCCTTTGCCCACCGGCTTCCCGATCACAATAGGTGCATCCGTAGCCGCTTCCTGGCAGAAGACCTCGTCGATATCTTCTGCATCAATCTTGTTGAACGATTCGAAGTATTTCCAGCTCACGGGCTCTTCCGGATAGCTCAGATCCCGCACGTTCCGCAAACGCAGCTGCGTTTGGCCGAAGTGGATTCCCAGCTCTTCTGCAAGAGCGTTTTTCTGATCGGTAATTAGATTGCCCCCCTGCCGAACGTACTTGACAACGGTTTCGTAGTCCGCAGGCTGAAGCGAGTCGATAAAAGCAAACGGAGCGACTACAAGATTGTAGTTCTGGAGTGAAAGCGGATCACCGATGAAGATGGTGTCGACATTGATGTGAACGCTCTGGAAGACCGAAGCAAACGATGCCTGATCGTTGAATGATGCTCCGCGTGCATAATGATTCCAGAGAATGGCTACCCGTGCATCATGCCAATCTGGCTCGCCAGAAAACACTTTTGTGAGCGTTCGATTGGCTTTCGAGTAAATTCTTTCTGCGAATCCTATCTCACGCATGCGATACTCTATCGGCTCCGCTTTGTACATTTCGCCCGGCTTCAACTCGATGTTCCGGGAGAGATGTCCCCGAATTCTGTTCTCTGAAAAACGCCGCTGGATAACCTCTCCTTCAGCGTCGAAGTATGCCTCAGCCAAATACTGGTCCTGCAACGTGAGCTCATAGGACTGTGAACCCGAGAGAATGACCCTATCCTTTGTTTTCACCCAGTTTGTTTGTTCCGTAAGGTCGATGTACTTGTAGCCGAGCTGCTGGACACCGTCCACAAGCTGCTTCAGAAGATCAAGGTCAAGGAACGAGTGGAAGAAGCACGATGCAAAGCCATCCCGAACGCTGAGATTGACTTTCGCACCCTTGATGATGTCCTGGACATACGTTTCACTGATTCGTTTGTCGGGATCCAGAGGGACGTATCCCAGGTTCTCAGGGTAGAGCCGCTGCCCGAACAGATCGCTGTTGATGATGTATGGAAAGCTTTGAGGACACTCGATGTCTTCCAGCGACAGGCGCTGCTCCATTGCGGAGCTGAAGTACTTCGAAACGGTCTGATACAGGAGAAACGAACCAGCGTAGTGTGGCGTCTCCCATACGAGTGGGTAAAGGCCATTCTTCATGAACTCCTGAATTCCGGTTTCGAGCTTACGCGCGATCGCATCAGCCGTTTGACCCTTGATAGGCTTCTGCGTGCTTTCATCCCAGAATTCGTAGTCCGCCGCAGTCACGCCTTTGTACTGGTGCGTTACGCCGTGCATGACGATCGTGGCACCGTTGTGGACCATATATTTGAGTGCGTCCACAAGGTCCGGTTTGTCGGAAAGGCTCACCCGAATTCCTTGTCCGGGATCGACATAGAACGGGATGACGCCGACGAGAAAAGGAATTCCCCTTGCAGACAAGATATCTGCGATCTCCCGGAGGTGGTCGGGATTATCGAGCGGACCTACGTCTTCAATCCTGATCAAGGCAGAATGAGATTCCTCATGATCCTCTCCCAAAAAGTCATGAAGCAGATCGGCGAACAAAACGTATCGATCGGGTACTCCGGCAGTTGCAAATGGCGTGTCAGCGATGTAGGTGAAGTTCCCGGAGACGACGATGTAGGGAAGTTCCCGCTTATGTTTGGTGGAGAACGCCGTCGCCATGACGTTGACTTGCCTGCGATTCGTAATGTTGACTACGTTGAGATTTGGCTCGCCTTTCGAGAAGGTCTTGTTCCCGAATCGCACGATATCGAAGCTTGTCAAGGAGTCAAGATGACTGACGCTGAACCCGAAGCGCTTTGCGGCGGGGAAGCGGCGGGAAAAATCCTCAAAACCCGTGTTTAACCAGAAAATCCTCCTGTCGAGTGAGAGTACATCCTGAGCGAATGTCGCTGGTACCTCATTGTGAGCCTGGAACCCGATATAGAAAGTATAATCATACAGCTTCATCTCCCCCGCAGTGTACTCGTTGACGCCTTTGAGCGTGAACCGTGCGTTGAAGTGTCCGAGGAGTGTGGCAAGCTGACGTCCGTCAGCCATGGCTGGGTTCTTCAGGTCGGTGTTCCCGTCGACCATGATGAGGACGTTCTTCTGGGTCGAAGCGTCAGCTTTCGCGGAAGGGGAGAGAACGAAGCAGCTGAAAAGAACAACCAGAATAATGGGGACAAAACGAATCATGCAGTCCTTTCTTCAACGTGGTCGAAATTCAGTAGGCTTCTTCTTCGAGAATCCGAAGAAATGTTCAAGGACCTGAACCGTGCGCCGTGCAGCGTGCCCGTCACCATACGGATTCGTAGCGGACGCCATGCGTTGGTATGCGTTTGAGTTGTCGAGTAACGTCCTTGCGGCTGATGTGATCTTCCTCTGATCTAGGCCGACCAACTTCACCGTCCCAAACTGCACCGCTTCAGGGCGTTCGGTGACTTTTCTCAGGACGAGCACCGGTTTCCCGAGTGAAGGCCCTTCTTCCTGGACGCCGCCGGAGTCCGTCAGGATCAGGTACGAGCGCGCCATCACGTTGACAAATTCACCATACGGAAGCGGCTCGATCAGGATCACATTCTTCAAGTCCCCGAGGATCGGGTATACCACGTCGCGCACAATAGGGTTGAGATGGACGGGGAAAACAAATCGGTCAGTCTGATACTGTTTCGCAAGCGTTCGAATGGCTTCACATGCGCCGATCATTGGCGTTCCCCAGTTCTCGCGCCGGTGCATGGTGAGGAGAATGATCCTCCTCTTTTCGTTCACGTATTCATTGAGCCGGTGATCAGAGAATCGGTACACCTTCTTGATGGAATACTGAAGAGCATCGATCACGGAATTGCCGGTGACGATGATATGATCATCAGGGATGTGCTCCTTCAACAGGGCTCGTTTTGCCGTTGAGGTCGGAGTGAAATGGAGATCGGCGATGCAGCTGGTGAGGCGTCGATTGATCTCTTCCGGAAATGGATTGGCCTTGTCCTGAGTGCGGAGCCCGGCTTCAACGTGCCCCACGAGAATTTGCCGGTAAAAGGCTGCCAGGCTACCGACAAATGTCGTTGTGGTGTCGCCCTGTACCAGAACCATGTCGGGTTTCGTCTCGGCGAGAACCTCGTCCAGAGCGGCGATGGTGTTCTTCGTCAGCTTCGCCAGAGTCTGTTTCGGCTCCATGATGTTGAGATCGAAATCGGGCTTGATGCCAAAAACATGGAGCACCTGATCCAGCATCTGCCGGTGTTGCGCCGTCGCAATGTTGATGACTCGGAAATGCGGGTGTTTCCTGAGCTCAAGAATGATGGGGGCGAGCTTTATCGTATCTGGCCGCGTTCCAAAAATGACGGCAATCTTCTTTTTTCGAGATGGCATACGTTACGAGTGAGACAACAAAGGAGGAGGATGGAAGCTACATCCTATTATTCAACGTCAAAAGATACGCAAGAAAGGGGAAATGAAAAAGGCAGCCCTGCAAAATCGAACGATGCCATCACGTCCAAGTTCCGGTGCCGGTTTGAACGCCGTTTGCATCATAGCTCCACCACTGGCCCGAACCATTCGTCTGCCATACTGCTTTGTAGATGAGAATGCTGCCGGTGTAGACGCGGACTTCACCAGAATTGTCAGGGTTGTTGACAACGACTGTCTGCCCAAGGGCGTCCCGTTGATATAGGGTTTCAGCGTTCCTGTCAGCACGTTGTTCGTGACTGTCCAATCGAATTCACTTGCAACTTGCGCTTTGTTTCGAACGTAGGTCTTTCCGCTTCCTGTCTTTCCGTCGGTGCTGGTCGTACCATCGACGCCCAGCCAATGGTCATAGGTGATTCCATCGGAGGGATCGACGCCGTTGAACATGAGCTTCCACAAATACGTTCCGTCGCTCTGGATTGCGGCTGTGAGAACAAGCGTAAGCGTTTTGTTGACGTACGTCCACGTCCATGTGCTCCCGGACTGAACCGGAGTTGTCAAGGCAAGAGGTGCTAGTGTGATGGTGAACGAGTTTACGTTGGAAACGTACGAACGCAAGATGGTCAGGCTAGGGTCGTTCGCACTGCTGCCTGGGCCCTTGAACACGATGTTCGGCAGCGGCGGCGAGGATGGCTGGGTCTCTGTCGGAGAATTCTCATTCTTCGAACATCCTGCAACAAGAAGCATCAGAGCGAGGATGGCACCGACGCACTTTGCACTGTATGCCAGCATAAGGGACTTTTTCCTTTGTGATCCGTGACCGACGAGCTTGTGAGGAAATCAATACGATTGTTGATATGCAATGATAAGCAGTAAGACGAACAATATCAATGACACACTCATCCGAAGGGATTCACCGCGCTCACGTCCCGCCTTGATAATCGCTTCAATATGTGCTACCTTTTCAGCGTATGAAGCATCGAACCTTCCTTCTGCTGGTCCTTTTCATCTCGTGGTTCTCCATCGCGGTCGCTCAGGATACCAAGGAGAATGCGGATTTCAAGCTGGCGGTCAATCTCTACAATGACAAGCTGTACGACCTTGCCCTTGAGCAATTCCGCCAGTTCGTTGCGACTTATCCCAATACACAGCAAGGGATTGAAGCGAGGTTCTACTTTGGTTTGTGCCAGACAAAACTGGGCAAGTTCGACGATGCCCGACTCACCTTTCAGAATTTCGCTCTCGCCTTTCCTGAGCATCCAAAAGCTCCCGAAGCATGGTGGAATGTTGCCGATTCGTATGTTTCTCTCAAGAACCTGAGAGAAGCCGCGCTTGCCTTTGAGCGCGTGAAGACGTTTCATCCCAAAAGCAAGCTTGCTCCGTCCGCCCTTGTTAAATCGAGCGAATACTTTGACCTTGCTGGCGACTCCGAGAGCTCGCGAAAGGTTCTCCGCACGCTGATACAGGACTATTCGTCCTCGGATGTCATCTTGCCGGCCCGGCTGAAACTCGCTGTGATGTACTTGTCAGACAATCAATTTGAGCTTGCACGGGTCGAATCCAAGCGCGTCGCCGACGCATCAAAAGACGCAAGTCTCAGTGGTCAGGCACTCATTCTTCTGTCACGTGCCCTCGTCGGCTTGAACAGATCCAACGAAGCTCAACGTGCCCTGGATGAGATTACGAGGAACTATCGTTCAACAGCGAGCTACCACAGTGCTTTGCTCTTGGGAGGTTCACTCCAGCGCGAGATGGGAAATGCGAATCAGGCGTTTGCGTCCTGGAAGGTGATTGATGCCGATTCGGCAAAAGCTCCCCCGGACATCCGTCAACAGGCTTTAGTCGAAATGGGCGATTTGTATGCGTTGCGTTCCGATCAGGCAAATGCACTTCAAAGCTACACAAAGGGAGCTGCGATTTCGGGGCCGCTGCAGGTGACCGTGTTGCTCAAAGCGGGATTGGCGGCGGAGCAGAAAGGCGATGTCCTGAGGGCACAGGCGTTTTTGAAACAAGCGCTCTCCGACAGCCTTGCACGAATGCAGCGTGGGGAATTGCTCCTTGCTGCAGCGCGTGTTGCGGCGAAGGCAGAAAATCATCTGGAGGCTGTGAGATTGTATGGACTCTTTCGGGAGACATTCCCGACTGACAAAAGGATTCCTGCAGTGTTTCTCGAGGAAGCAAAACTCTTTCATGACCACTTGCACGATTATCAGCAGGCAATTGTGCGTTATGAGACCATCGTAAATAGTTATCCGGCCAGTCCGATCGTCGATGATGCGCTCTTCGGCCGGGCGGAGGCGTTTAGACTCTCTGGCGCCCTGGAAAGGGCACTCGATACCTATGAGGATCTGCAGAGACGATATCCGGCGAGCGATTTTGCGGGTCCGGCTCGTGACGCGGCGCTTCGCTTGCGCACGTTCGAAGCGAAGGACAAAGAATCGGGTCTGGAGAAGCTCGCGCTTCTCGTTGGAGATGTTATCGCTCAGAAATCGAAAGGGGAGCTTGCATTCCGGCTGGCAGAAATCTATTTCCATGACCTGAAGGACTACGCCAAGGCTGCCGCTCAATATGCGTCAGCGCTTCAGCTCGGGCTCCTTTTGGAGAAACAGGGGAGCGCACTCTACAATGAAGCAAAAGCATTTGAGTATGCAGGTTCAGTAGATGCCTCACCGAGGATCGAATTATTGATGCAGGCATTCGCCGCGTATGACTCGTTGCTCAAGCAATTCCCGTCCGGTGATCTTGCTGACGATGCGGTTACTTCTCAGCTCAAGGTCAGATTGGCACTTGCCGCCGGTGCACCAGACATACGCAAAGTGAGCAGTGAGTTTTTGCAGGCCCGCCCAGTCTTGAAGCGGAAGGACTTTGTCTATTATATCATAGGCGAAGCATTTCGTAAGAAAAAGAGTCCCGAAGATGCGGTTCAGGCATATCGTTCGGCAACGCGAGAACGCCCGCTGAAAGACATCGACGGAAACATCACGTTCCGGCTTGGCGAGGCGTTGTCCATCATGGGCGAGCGTGACTCAGCGGCAGTTGTGTTCAGGGACTATCTGAGGAAATATCCCGCGCAGGAATTCAGCGCACAGGCGACGTGGGCTCTGGCCCAGTACGAGTCGAGCCGGGGCAATGGGCAGTCCGCTCTCGACCTTTACAATCAAATCGAGCAATCCTTCTACTATACGTCGTTCACGGATCAGTTGGCGAAGGCAAGGGCCGAAGCATCTTTCCATGGGGGCGATTTCGCCAGAGCTGCTGAGCAGTATCAACTGTTGATGAAGAACTCTGGTGCATCCATTGGTCCCCCGGTGCCAGTAGGGACTGAGGTCTACTCCAACCTTGCGGCAAGCTATGCGAAGATCGGAAAGCGGTCGGAGGCGAAGCGCTGGTACGCACAGTACCTCTTGATTGATGATACGTCCGGACGTGCTGGTCAGGTGTATTCCGCTTTAGCAACGCTTGCGAAAGAAGACAACGACGTCGCTCTTGCTGCTCAGTATCTGCAGAAAGCGAGCCAGTTCTCGAAGGCCGGTGCGACCGGAATGAACGAGGCGACATTCGAAGCCGCAGAGCTGTACTACAAGAACGAAGAGTATGCGAATGCGGTTTCCCGGTACAGTGAGATTGCGGAGAAAGGTGTCAGCGATTCACTCAAACCATATGTCCTCTCCCGCATCATCGTCTGCTACTTTCGGTTGAACAACACGAAGGAAGGGGAGTCCAGGGTCTCCGCGTTTCTGAAATCGTATCAGAAACAGGAACGCTATTTTGCGGAGTTTGAGTACGAGCGCGGAATGTACTTCCTCAGGAAGGACGACTATCCGGCAGCGAAGAGATTCTTCGACAACGTGATACAAAACTATGCGACCACCTCCTTCGTTGCGAGTGCGACGTATGGCAACGCCCGGGTGGCGGAGCTTACGAACAAGCAACCGGAGGCGACAAAACTCTACGAGACAATCCTGCAGCGTTTTCCGGGCGACGCCATTACTCCACGGGCCAGGCTCGCACTCGGCAATCTCTACTACAGTCAGGAGCAGTGGGATCCTGCTGCCCGTCAATACAAGGCGGTGCTCGACAGCGAAAGTCGCGCGACGGATCTGATTCCGTTTGCGATGAACAATCTCATCCTCGCATACAAGCAGCTCTCATTGTTTGACGCCGCACTGGAGTTGACACGCAAATACATCGACCGGTTCCCTGATGATCCTGAATTGATGAACAAGCGGATTGACATCGGTGTCCTCTACCAGCGATTGGGATACTATGACCAATCGGTCCTTCATCTCCAAAGTCTTCTGCAAAATGCAGATTCGGATCTTGAAGCCGAAGTGCGTTACTATATCGGTGAGGCGTACTTCTACAAAGGCGATTACCAGCAGGCGATCCTTGAATTCCTGAAGGTGCCCTATCTGGTGACGAAGAAGACGAAGGCAGATTG
>JBGPAN010000140.1:0-8830 GCA_041480785.1 Bacteroidota bacterium
AAAACTCCGAAAAGGAGTACACCGCCTGGTCCTATGCGATGTTATGCTGCCGGAGCTCGATGGCTTTCACATATTGCGCGTGATGAAACGAACTGGAATCAACATTCCCGTGATCATGATAACCGGATGCTCCACGTTGCAGAACGCGGTCAATGCCCTCAAAGACGGCGCGATTGACTTCATACCGAAACCTTTCACCGTCGATGAATTGGAAAGCGGAATCCAGCGCGGTTTGCGGTATCGGAAGCTGATGGAGACACCATCACCTCCAGGGGTCCGCGAAAGCAAAGGTTCAAACTTCTCCCGCCCGTGCCCCCGGGAGTTTTATCGATTAGGCAGGCTGAGCTGGGTGAACATCGAGCAGAACGGAATCGGATTGGTTGGAGTTACCGATCTGTTCATGAAGACCGTCTCCCCGGTGACAGGGTTGACATTTGTCGAAATGAATCGCGATCTCGTCCAAGCAGCGCCATGTGCGACCCTCGCGTCTCAAGACAATCTGCTCCATGAAATCCTCTGCCCGCTGAGCGGGACGATTGTCACGAGAAACGAACAGCTACTCTCTCGTCCCGAGTTGCTTGAGCAAGATCCATACTCGTCAGGTTGGTTGTACCAAATTGTTCCAACAAATCTCGCATATGAGCTGAATCATCTGATGCCGTGCACTCAAGATTATTAAACTGAACCAAATCGTAGGCATCATTTTCCGGTCGAGCCATCCTACCTCGACCGGCGTGTTGGAAGGAGGACATTCATGGCACTGTTCATTCTTGCGGTCATCGTCTTTGTGCTGGCTGATCTGCTCATCCGGGCATTCGTCAAGAAAAGGAACGAGAAAAAGCTTCGAGAGGATCGAGACAGAGCTCTCTCGGAGAGCCTGAAACTCGACTTCAGCCGTGAAGCGAAAACGCTCAAGCGCGCGGAAGTGCAGAATCCGAAAGCCCGAATTCTCTGCGTGGACGATGAACAGGTTATTCTCGACAGCTTCCGTAAGATCCTCGTGTTGGATGGCTATTCGATCGACACCGTCGAAACCGGTGCCGAGGCACTCGGTCTGATACAGCAGCACCACTACGATTTCCTTTTTACGGATTTGAAAATGCCGTCGATGAGCGGCGAGGACGTCGCCAAGTCGGCAAAGCATCTCCGGCCTGATATTGATGTCATCGTCATCACAGGGTACGCGACAGTTGAGTCGGCTGTTGACTGCATGAAGCATGGAGTGATGGACTACATCCAGAAGCCGTTCACAGAAACCGAATTGACCGAGATGGTGCAGAAATTCTTGTACCGCCGTCAAGAGAGAATTGCGAAAGAACTCAAGCCCAGGGTACACATCAGTCATATCTCGGAACTCAGTAGCTTCCCAGCTGCTGAGTTCGTGATCCCGGGCGGGGCGTTCATCTCTGAGGGGCATTGTTGGGTGACGTTAGAGCCGGATGGAACCGGAAAGGTTGGGATCGACGATTTTGCAAAGAAGCTGCTCGGCAAGATCGATGATATCGAGTATCCAAACCTTGGCATGAAGGTCACAGCGGGCCAATCACTGTTTTCGATACGACTCGGGAAACGGACGATAGCATTTGAGGCACCTATCAGTGGGCAGGTCACAAGGATTAACAAGTATCTGGGTGAAAACCTCGGATCCCTGGAGGCAACGCCCTATGGTCAGAATTGGATCTGCATTATTGATGCAGACGATTTTGACGGCGAACTCAAGAAACTCAAAATCGGCAAGTCGGCAGTAAGCTTCTATCAAGCGGAGATCGATCGTTTCCTGGCATCTGTCAGGGAATCTCAGCGAACGGGTGCCAGCGTAGAAGAGATCGCGCGCGAGCCGTTGCACGTAGGACACATGGAAGGCCTGGAAGATGATGCATGGAATGAAGTTGCCAACAAGTTTTTCAGGCGTTAAATCATTCCGTGATCACGTCCACGTTTCAATCGCGTGGTGTGTGATCACGAGACTCTGAATCGTCGCCGGTGTGCTGTCTGCCGGGTCAATCCCGGCATCGAACGGGGCGCCAAAGAGGTGGATGAAGAGGTGTCGTCCAAGTAGCGTCAGCAGGAGGATTCATGATTGACTCACATGACCAGAAGCTGTTCCATGTGATTCCGCCGCAGGAATCAAAATGTGTCTGGATGACCGCTGGTATTCTCTCGTATCAGCTCTGCGACAGGGCATTCGATTGTGAACAATGTCCGCTTGATATAGCGCTTCGCCAGCGATTCACCCGGCATCAACCAAAGGTTGATCGGGAGAGATCGGTGACTCCATCGAAGGGATCGGAAGAGTCCAGCGTAGGAGTACTTTTCGGTCGGAAGCATCTTTGGGTGAAGCGGAGAGGGGGGGACAAGGTGCGTCTCGGGATTGAACCTGGGATGGCTTCAGTACTCGTTTCTCCAATGGCAATAGTGTTGCCCGCTCTTGGGACACAGATCGCGCGCAACAAAGCTTGCTCGTGGATTGTCCTTGGCGGGGGCACGCTGCCGATGATCTCACCGATCACCGGACAGGTCGTTTCAACGAATAGTATCCTCTCGGAACATCCTCACGCTGTTTGTGCGTCACCACTCGACGAGGGATGGTTGTTCGAACTCTCCGTTAGTAATGCCGACCTCGATGATGCCGATGTGCTTGCAACGGCGGATGTGGCTCGAATCTACGCGGAAGACGAAGGACCCCTTCGACACTTGCTCTCTGCCGAAACGCAGAAGACGGAGTCGGAGAGCTCCCAGGTCCAATCGGATCACCGTCGTGCAATTGAACGCCTCTCAGAGAGGCTCGGTCCGACTGAGTATATGAAACTCCTTCGCAACAGTTACACGTAGGGAGATTCTCGAGAACCAATAAGGTGCTGGAAAAAAAGCCCAAAATTCGTTTCCTATGCATGGCAAGGAAGTAGCCATGCGCTTCTTAAATCTGCATTCCCGAATGTGGCAATTGGGCAATTGTTGTGTTTTTAAGCACTCTTCCTTGGCATACTTTCTGCCCCTTTCAGGGCGGTGAAACGTGCCATGCGATGGTTTGACACTCTCAAGGGCCGGCTCCTTCTAGGTTCCTTTCTTCTCCTGATTCTCTTCGGGATCTACTCCTATTTCTCTGTGCGTTTCTACACTAATCAGATGATGTCGCAGGTGCTTACGAGTGCCGATCACATCAGTGATGCAATCAAGAGCTCCACGCGCTTTGGCATGCTCCTCAATCGGAGATCGGACGTCTACGAGATCATCGATGCCCTGGGAAAGCAGCCGGGAATCAACGGAATTCGGATTTACAACAAGCGGGGAGAAATTGCCTTTTCAACGGAAAAGACGGAGCAAGGAAAGACTGTCGATCTCAACTCGGATGCTTGTTTCGGTTGCCACGATACTCTACGGCCGCTGGGGTCTGTCTCAACCAATCACACGAAAATCTATGAGGGTCAGGATGGAAAGAGGGTGTTGGGTCTCATCAATCCCATACGCAATGAGGATCAATGCTCGAATGCCAGCTGTCATTCCCACCCTTCAGAACAAACAGTGCTTGGTGTCCTCGACGTCAGGATGTCCTTAGCTCAAGTCGATGCAGTAATAGCGAAGTCCCAGTATCAGATCATTATCGTTGCGGTCTTCCTCCTGCTTGTGGTGGGGAGTGCCTCGGTGTATGTTGTTTCAACGACGATTCTTCGACCCGTCAGAAATCTGGTGGCGGCCACGAAAGAGGTGTCTTCGGGAAACCTCGATTACGAAATCACGATACGCAGGAACGATGAGATTGCCGAGCTTGCCCGCTCGTTCAATGTGATGACCCGATCGCTCCAGCGGTCTGAGAAGGAGAATCGCGAATGGTCTTCAACGCTCGAGAAGCGTGTCAGGGAAAAGACTGCCGAGTTGCAGCAGGTACACCATCAGATTCTGCAGATTGAAAAGATGACGTCCCTCGGCAAACTTGCCGCAACAGTGGCTCACGAGTTGAACAATCCGCTTGAAGGGATCCTCACGTACTCAAAGTTGATCGGACGTCGACTCAGAAGAATCGAAAAGCACTCACCGGAGATTGAGCAGACAATCGAGGATATCGATCTCATCCAACGCGAAACTGCACGGTGCGGAAATATTGTTAAAAACCTTCTCCTCTTCTCGAAGAAACAGGTCGCAGAGTATGCGCTGATGCCAGTCGGGCAAATTGTAGGGAAGGCGGAACAAATACTACGGCATCATTTCGAGATATCGAAGGTTCAGTTCGAGGCGATTCTCCCGCCCGATGAACCCTCCCTGTTCTGTAATGAGAACCAGATTCAACAAGCTCTTGTCGCCCTCTTTGTGAATGCTGTCGAGGCGATGCCCGGAGGCGGCAATCTCACAATGCAGATCGCAACGGATCCCAGGAACGGCAATCTGAGTATCTACGTGAAGGATTCGGGCGTCGGTATTCCGCCGGAAGATCTTCCTCGTATTTTTGAGCCATTTTTCACGACCAAGAAGGATGGACAAGGAGTCGGCCTTGGCTTGTCGGTAGTGTACGGCATCGTAGAGCGGCACGGAGGAATAATCTCCGTCGAGTCCGGGGTCGGCGAAGGGACCACCTTCATCATGAGGTTTCCCAAGTCTGGGACCGGAGGGGAGCGAAGCAATTTCCCTGCAGGATCACCTCAGGTAGGGCAATCGTCAGAAGATCGAATAAGTAGTGAATGAGGAATAGAATGAACGCAAATCCTTCGATACTCATCGTTGATGATGAACAAGCAGTGAGAGACTCACTCTCGAAATGGTTCAAAGAAGATGGATTCAATGTTGGAACTGCCGGAGGAGCGGCCGATGCCTTGCAGCAACTGCAGGGCCAAAAATGGGATATTCTTCTGCTCGACATCAAGATGCCCGGCATGGATGGCATGGAATTGCAGAAGCGGATCAAAGATATTGATTCAGGCGCAACGATCATCTTCATCACTGCGCATGGTTCAGTGGACACTGCGGTCAAAGCCCTCAAAGAGGGTGCGTTTGATTATGTGTCGAAGCCGGTTGACCCTGACTACCTCTCCCACCTCGTGACGAATGCCCTGAAGGCGCGTAGCCTTGCAAAGGAAAATCTCAAACTCAAAGAGCAGATCTCTGAGTTCAGCCGCGCCGATGATATTGTCGGGGATTCTGCACAGATCCAAAAAGTCTATGAGCTCATACAGACTGTAGCGAAGACCGATACGACGGTCATGATACGCGGTGAGAGCGGCACGGGGAAAGAACTTATCGCCCGGGCGATACACAGCAACAGCTCGCGGCGGTACTTTCCAATCATAGCTGTCAACTGCGGTGCGATGGCGGAGGGAGTCCTTGAGAGTGAATTGTTCGGTCACGAACGCGGTGCATTCACAGGTGCTCAGTACCGAAGAAAAGGGAAGCTTGAGCTGTCAGACGGAGGGACGCTCTTTCTTGATGAGATTGGCAACATCGATATGAAAACGCAGATGGACCTCCTTCGCGTCATTGAGACTAAGCAGTTTGCCAGAGTCGGAGGGAATGAAATCATCAAGGTCGACTTCCGGGTAATCTGCGCAACGAACAAAGATCTGGAAAAAGCGGTTGCAGACGGTACATTCCGGGAAGATCTCTACTATCGGTTGAACGTATTCTCGGTGTTCATCCCTCCACTAAGAGAGCGGAAAGGGGATATTCCGCTTCTTGCGAATTACTTTGTGCAAAAATACTCACGGGCGATGGGCAAACCTATTACCTCAATTTCCCCCGAGGCGATGGATACGATGGTTCGGTACAATTGGCCGGGAAATGTCAGAGAACTGGAGAATGCAATCGAACGGGCCATGGTCGTCGGAAAACCACCTGCGATCAGACCCGAGGACTTGCCGTACCAGCTGACCGAGAAAAACCACGTCCTGCCGGCGGGTTCCCTCGCTGCCATGGAAAAGGCGCATATCGCTTCGGTGCTGGACCAGAACCGTTGGAACATCTCGCGTTCGGCGGAGGTTCTCCAGATCGACAGAGTCACGTTGTACAACAAGATTGAGAAGTATGGACTCAAGAAACCAAATGCCCGATAGAACGAGATGTGGGTTGCTTCAATCCCGCTGAACACCTCGGTTCCAGACGACGACCAGGTGCGGTGGGTTCGCATATGCCGACCAGTCTTTCGGAACAACACGGCTCGAGCGGGAAGGGCTCTTGACAGGGTATTTGAT
Organism: Bacteroidota bacterium; assembly: GCA_041480785.1. Taxonomy (GTDB): domain Bacteria; phylum Bacteroidota; class Ignavibacteria; order UBA10030; family UBA10030; genus UBA9647. Next base: position 6,177 of record JBGPAN010000140.1, read on the forward strand.
GCCTCGCCAGGGCAATACAATTCAACGGCCTCATGGGCACAACTCCTTCGTTCATACATGGAGAGGAACGAGCTACGGTCGTTTGCGTCCACCTCTTCCTATCGGTGCTGATGTTTGTTTCGTCGAACAGATTGATCTCAGCGAGCGGTCCTCGCGATGATTGTCAGGATAGACTGACTGTGTTACGTTGAGGATTTCAACAAACATTGGCGGAATCAAGAAAGGGCCAAAATGGGCTTCTCATTTCTGACAAAGTCACAACATTGGCTGGAGAAAGAAGCCAAAGAGGCCCTGATAAGTGGGTGCGGAAGCTTGGTCAATTGGCACGCAAGTTGTCAAGTATTTCCGCAGAATTCTTGAGCAAGTCGTTGTTTTCAAGTGAATTTCAGTCCATTGGAGAAAGGGCATTTCTCTATGATACGAGGCAAAGTGACCATAGCCGAAGAGATCTGCAAGGGATGTGAGCTTTGCATTCCCGCTTGTCCTCAGGACAGCCTTGGTCTGTCGGACAAGATCAACCTGAAGGGTTACCGCTACGCAGTTTTGGTGCAGGACAATTGCACGGGATGTGTGAACTGTGCTCTGGTTTGCCCTGATGCGGCAATCACTGTCTATCGTCAAAAGAAACCAGTCAAAGGCGTCAGTCCACAGGTTCAGGTAGCTGTCTAAGCGTCGACGCCGGTTCTTTCAAACACAACGCCAAAGAATGTTATGCCAACGCTCGAAAAAACAGAAGTTCGTCTGATGAAAGGGAACGAGGCGCTTGCCGAAGCCGCCCTTCGGGCTGGTATGCAAGCGTACTTCGGTTATCCCATTACGCCTCAATCCGAGGTGATCGAGTATTTGATGGCTGAACAGCCGAAACATAAGAATTGTGTGGTGTTGCAGGCGGAGAGTGAAGTCGCAGCCATTAATATGGTTTTCGGAGCTTCAGGTGCTGGAGCTCGGGTGATGATCTCGTCGTCAGGGCCAGGGATCAGTCTGATGCAAGAGGGAATATCATACATGGCGTCAGCACAGCTACCGTGCCTGATCGTCAACGTTCAGCGGGGCGGTCCGGGTCTTGGGACCATCCAGCCGTCGCAAGGAGACTACTTCCAGGCGACGAAGGGGGGCGGTCACGGGGACTATCGTTTGATTGTCCTCGCTCCGGCTTCCGTTCAGGAAATGGCCGACTTTGTGTTCGAAGGGTTCAGGCTTGCGGAGAAGTACCGCAATCCTGCGTTTATCCTGACCGATGGCGCTCTTGGCCAGATGATGGAGAAGGTTGCATTGCCGCCGGCTGGTTCGTTGCCGTATCCAGACAACAGATCGTGGGCAACGACGGGAAAGAAAACCGGCGAAGAGCGTCACATCATCACGTCCCTTTTCATGCAACCGGAAAAGATGGAAGAGGTCAATGAAGAGCTCCAGAAAAAGTACAAGCAGATGGAAGAGACGGAGGTTCGCTACGAGGAGTTCGGAGTGGATGATGCAGACATTCTCCTGGTAGCGTTCGGACTTGTTGCCCGCATCTGTCAGAAAGCAATGCAACAAGCTCGTGAACAGGGACTGAAAGTCGGTCTGCTCCGCCCAATCACGCTCTTCCCGTTCCCTGGCAAACGCATCGCAGAGCTCTCCACGCATGTCGGCTCTGTGCTCACGGTTGAGATGAACGCGGGCCAAATGCTGGAAGATGTCCGCCTCGCGGTTGAAGGACGATGTCCTGTGCACTTCAAAGGTCGTATGGGAGGAATGATTCCTTCTCCTGATGAAGTGCTCGAAGCAATCGAAGCCATCGTAGAGAAACACAACGTCGCATTGTAAAGGTGATTCTATGGATCTTCCTCCGATTACGAATGGATTTGAACTTGTTTATCAGAAGCCCCAGACGCTGACGGAGACACCGATGCACTATTGCCCGGGTTGCGCGCACGGGGTTGTGCACCGGGTGATGATGGAAGTGGTCGATGAAATGGGCATTCAGGACAAGACGATTGGCGTGGCGCCCGTCGGTTGTTCGGTGTTTGCCTATGACTACATGAATGTGGATATGCAGGAAGCCGCTCATGGCAGGGCGTCTGCAGTCGCGACCGGCATCAAACGTGTGCTGCCGGACCGAATTGTGTTTTCGTACCAGGGTGATGGTGACCTCGCTGCAATCGGAACTGCCGAAACGATCCACACGGTAAACCGGGGCGAGAACATACTGATGGTATTCATCAACAATGGCGTCTATGGCATGACCGGCGGCCAGATGGCTCCGACGACGCTTCTGGGAATGAAGACCACGACGTCTCCTTATGGACGTGAAATCAGTCTTTCCGGTCATCCTTTGAAAATCACCAATCTCCTGGCTCAGCTTCCGGGCTCGTACTACGTTACGCGTCAAGCGGCGCATACTGCAGCTGCCGTACGAAAGCTAAAGAAAGCTGTTCGGGCTTCGTTTGAATACCAGCTACTCAACAAGGGGACATGCTTCATCGAGGTCGTCTCCAACTGCCCGTCCGGCTGGAAAATGACACCGATAGAATCGAACAAATGGATGGAAGAAAACATGTTCCCGATGTATCCGCTGGGGGACTTGAAGACCCCGGCTCAAACAATGAACTAGGGTCTAACACTCCTATGACGAATACACAAGAAATCATTATTGCTGGCTTCGGGGGACAGGG